>JBQCEK010000053.1:0-21167 GCA_051960335.1 Sphingomonas sp. | reverse complement strand
TGATATTATTTTTTTAGTTTCTAGTATCTATTAGAAGTTCAGCATGCTTCTGGAATATATATTCCCTATCTCGTACATAGACCTTCATCTCATCCTCTTTAATTCGCTTGTCAAACTCTCGCCTCTGACCTTCGATATGGCGCGCGGCCATCTGTCGTCGGACATCACGATCAACGCGCGGCGCAACCCGGTCTTCACCGATTACGACATCCGCCTGTCGCCGACGCCGATGGGCACGCTGCTCAAGGGCTTCGGGGTCGACGAATCGGGCACATCGGGCACGCTCAAGGCGCGGATCAAGATGAGCGGCGCGGGCAATTCGGTGCATCAATCGCTCGCCAATTCCAACGGCCGCATCGCCATCGTCATGCCGCACGGCACCTTCTGGACGCGAAACGTCCAACTCGCCGAGCTCGATGTCGGCACCTTCGTCCAGAAGATGTTCGAGCATAAGCTGAAGAAGCCGGTCGAGATCAATTGTGGGCTGATCGGCTTCACCGTCAGGAACGGCGTCGCCGCCGCCGATCCGATCCTGATCGATACCACGCGCAACGTGATGCTCGGCCGCGGCGGGTTCAGCTTCAAGACCGAGGCGCTGGATCTCGCCTTCCGCGCCGACGGCAAGAAGTTCAGCCTGTTCTCGGGTCAATCCCCCGTCGGCATCCAGGGCTATTTCGCGAAGCCGGCGATCAACGTGATCAGCCCGCAACTACTCGGTCGTGCAGGCGCCGGCCTGGGCCTCGCGGCGGTCGCCACGCCGATCGCCGGCGTGCTCGCCTTCATCGATATCGGCGACGCCAAATCGGCGGCGTGCGGCCCGGTCCTAGCCGGCGCCGATGCCGCCGCCCAGCGCACCACCAAGGGCCGCCCCCGCGACGATGTCGGCAACGGCACCACCGCCAAGTCGGAAAGCGGGAAGGAATCCAAAGCCGAGGCGAAGCAGCAGCACAAGAAGTTCCTGGGCATCTTCTGATCGGCGAATGCCGCCGGTCAGGGAACGGCGATGGGGCCAGAGACGGGTTCGGGAAAACGCCCGATCACCGCATCGACAAGCTTTCCCGCTATCACGGCGGGCGCGCCGGCCGGCGTGCCTTCCACCTGCGCGGTCAGCGCGCTCGCTTGCCACACGATCCGATCGGTGCCGCGCAGGCGGATTCGAACATTGAGCTGCGTCACGATCAATCCGCGCAGCGCAGTTTTCCCCGAAGGCAGATGGACACCCATATGGACGGTCCAATTCCCCTCGCCGACGGAAGGCGGCGGCTCTTGGGCGTCCGATGCCACCGCCCCGTTGCTCGCCGCGTCACCGTCACTTCGGCGTGGTAGCGGCCGTGCCCGGCGTCCAGCGGCACGAAATTGGCGGCGGCGAGCGCGTGGCTGACGGCATCGACGAACGGCTGGTCCGACACCCGGCGATCGGCTGGCTCATCGATGAGGTGCACGCCGATCGTACCGGGTGGCGAGGTGGCGGGCGCCGTGGGGCCGTTGGTCAAACCCTGGGCGGCAATCGCCAGCATCATCGGCACCATCACCGCCATCTGCCTGCCTCGCTGCGCAGCGGCCGAGGGCCGCGCCGGCGCGATCGTATCGGGCGGGGGTGCCGGCGGCAATCGCGTTCGCTCCGCAAGGACGATGGCCGGCGGTTGTCTGCCGGCGTGGCGACGCCTAGTTTGCCCGCCATGTCCCTCCGCCTTGCCAGCCATCATACGCCGGGTTCGGGCCCGACGATCGTTTTCCTGCCCGGCTATGCCTCGGATATGAGCGGCGGCAAGGCGCTTGCGATCCAGGCCTGGGCAGTCGCCAACGGCCGCGCCTTTCTGCGCTTCGATTATCGCGGGTGCGGTGAGAGCCCCGGCGCGTTCGAAGATTTTACGCTCGCCGATTGGTATCAGGATGTGCTGGCGATGCTGGGCACGATCGATGGCCCGGTCGTGCTGGTGGGATCGTCGATGGGCGGCTGGCTGATGCTGCTGGCGGCGCGCGATCATCCGCAAAGGATCGCCGGGCTGATCGGTATCGCCCCCGCGCCCGATTTCACCGATTGGGGGTTCACCGCGGCGCAGAAGCGCGATTTCATCGATCACGGCCGCGTGCTGGAGGACTCGCCCTACGCCGATCAACCGACCGTAACCACGCGCGCCTTTTGGGAATCGGGCGAAGCGAACCATGTGCTCGATCGCGAAATTCCGTTCGATGGTCCCGTCCGGATCGTTCAGGGCCAGGCCGATGCGGACGTGCCCTGGCAACGCGCGGCGCTGATCGTCGATCGGCTGCGTTCAGCCGACGTGCAGACATGGCTGGTCAAGGATGGCGATCACCGGATGTCGCGCCCAGGCGACATCGCGCTCATCCTTCGCGCCATCGAGGACGTTCTGGCCCGCTCATGATCCTGTTGTTGCTCGCCGCCGCTCAGCAAGCCCCCGCCAAGCCCATCGCCGGCCCGCCGTCGCCGCAGGAGGTGCGCTATCACGATTGCCTTGGGCTGGCGACGACCGCGCCGAAGGATGCCGAGTCCAAAGCCAATCAGTGGCGGCTCGACGGCGGCGGCTTCGTCGCTCAGCAATGCCTGGGCGTCGCTTATGCCAATCAGGAGCGCTGGTCGGAAGGCGCCGTCGAGTTCGAGGGCGCGGCGCGGGCGGCTCAAGTGGCGCATGACGATCGCGCGGCGACTTATTGGGCGGAGGCCGGCAACGCCTGGCTGGCCGCCGGCAATGCCGGCAAGGCGCGCGCGGCGCTGGATGCCGCGCTCGCGGCCGGCACGCTCGATGATACGCAGCGCGGCGAGGCGCAGCTCGATCGCGCGCGCGCGCTGGTGGCTACCGGCAATCTGGCCGAGGCGCGCGGCGATATCGATCATGCGCTCGTGCTCGTGCCCAAGGATTCGCTCGCCTGGCTGCTGTCGGCGACACTCGCGCGCCGGATGGGCGATCTGCCCCGCGCGCATAAGGACATCGCCGAGGCTGAAACGCGCGCGCCCAATGCCGCCGCGGTCCAGCTGGAGGTCGGCAATATCGCCGCGCTCAGCAATGATGCCGCCAGCGCGAAGGCGGCATGGCAAAAGGCGGTGACGCTCGCGCCGGATAGCGCCGCGGCGGCAAGCGCGCGCGAGGCGCTGGCTCAATTCAACGTGCCGGGCGCGCCCTGATACCGATCACTGCAGATAGAATTCCACCGTCGTCACCACGCGCACCTTCTTGAACGGGGTGTCGGCGACGCCGTAGCCGCTGCCTTCGCCATCGCGCGCCTCGATCGAGAAATAGCCCTGGGTGGCGCTCTTGATCCCGCCCACGGCGGTGCCGCTGTCCTTGGCGAACTGCTCGGCGGAAGCCCGCGCGTCCTTGGTCGCGGCCGCCACCATCGGCGGCTTGATCTCGTTCAGCTTGGTGAAGCTGTAGTTCATCTTCGATCCGTCCTGCAGCTGCACGCCGGCGCGGACCAGATCGAACTGATCGGCCACCGCCTTGCGCGCCCGCGCGATATCGGTGGTGCGCAATTGCAGCCGCTGGTTGATCGTCACGCGCGGATTGCCGTTGTCATAGAATTGATTGACGCCCGCGCCGGCGGGTTGCAGCGCATCGGCCGGGAAGCCCAGCCGCTGGAAATAGGCGCGCACCGCCTGCGTATCCTGCGTGATCCGCGCCTGCACGTCGGCCAGATCGCTGCCCTGTTCGGAATAGGACAAATCCCAGGTCGCGAGATCGGCGACGACGTCGCGTTCCGCCAGCCCGCGCACCACGACGGCGCGATCGGCGTGGCGTGCGCGCACCAGGCCGTTGCCGAGCAGATACCCGCCCACGATCATGCCAAGGGCCAGGATGATCGCGGCGATCACCAGGGGGCCGCCAAATCGTGCCGTGCGCTCTTCCATTGCCGCCGATCCTCCCGATATGCTTCCTGAGTCGTCTGGGCTCATTGCGATGAAGCGTTCTATATTATCGACGAATGGAGGCCAAGCCCAATCATGAACTATCTGCACACGATGATCCGCGTGACGGATCCCGAGGCCACCATTCGCTTCTTTGAACTCCTGGGGCTGAAAGAAGTTCGCCGCATGGAAAGCGAAAAGGGCCGCTTCACCCTGATCTTCCTTGCCGCGCCGGGCGACATGAACGGCGAGGGCGAGCGCGCCAATGCCGAGGTCGAGCTCACCTACAATTGGCCGCCCGAGGATGGCGGCGCGGCCGAAACATACACCGGCGGCCGCAATTTCGGCCATCTTGCCTACCGTGTCGACGATATCTATGCGACGTGCCAGCGGCTGAAGGATGCCGGCGTGACGATCAACCGCCCGCCGCGCGATGGCCATATGGCGTTCGTCCGCACCCCCGACGGCATTTCGATCGAGCTGCTCCAGAACGGCGTCCTCGATCCGGCGGAACCCTGGGCGTCGATGCCTAATACCGGCGAATGGTGATGTCGATCGGCGGCTGGCCGGATACGCGCTTTCTCGCGCGTACCGGTCTGCAGCTGCCGATCGTGCAGGCGCCGATGGCGGGCGCGGGCGGCAGCACGCTGGCGATCGCCGCGATCGCCGGCGGGGCGCTGGGCTCGCTGCCGTGCGGCATGTCCAGCCCGGACACCGTCCGGCGAGAGGTCGATGCCGTGCGCGCTGCCGGCGCCGGGCCGATCAACCTCAATTTCTTCTGCCATACGATGCCGGCCGATGACGACGACAGCGCCTGGCGGCGTCGGTTGGCGCCGTTTTACGCCGCGTTGGCGGTGGACGATCCGGGCGCGCCGCCACCGCTGCGCATGCCCTTCGATGCGGCGATGTGCGCGGTGGTGGAGGAGCTGCGCCCCGATGTCGTCAGCTTCCATTTCGGCCTGCCCGATGCGGCGTTGCTCGATCGCGTGCGAGCAACGGGCGCGATCGTGATCGGCAATGCGACGAACGTCGCCGAGGCCCGGTTTCTCGCCGCGCGAGGCGTCGATGCGATCATCGCCCAGGGCTGGGAGGCCGGTGGCCATGCCGGCCGCTTCCTGGGCGGCGATCCGGCGGAGCAGATGGGGCTCTTCGCGCTGCTGCCGCAGGTCGCCGATGCCGTCGATGTGCCAGTGATCGCCGCCGGCGGCATCGCCGATGCGCGCGGCATCGTGGCGGCGTTCGCGCTTGGCGCGGCGGCGGTGCAGATCGGGACTGCCTATTTGCGGACGCCCGAAAGCCTGGCCTCGCCGATGCACCGCGCCGCGCTTGCCGACGATCGCGCCGAGCACACCGTGGTCACCAACCTGTTCTCGGGCGGGCTGGCGCGCGGGCTGCGCAATCGGCTGATCGATACGCTTGGCCCAGTCGATCCGGCGGCGCCGCCCTATCCATATGCCAGCGCCGCGCTGGCGCCGTTGCGCCGCCTTGCCGAACAACGCGGCGACGCCGGCTTCTCGCCGCTCTGGGCGGGGCAGGCGGCGCGTCTCGGGCGCGACGAACCGGCCCGTGCGTTGACCGAACGGCTCGGTCGTGAGGCGCTGGCGCTGCTCCAACGACGTGCTTAGGAGACCGATCATGCTCGAAATCGTCCGCATCGCCGCGCTCAGCGACAATTACATCTGGCTGGTCCACGATCCCGCGAGCGGCGACACGCTGGTGATCGATCCCGCCGAGGCCGAGCCGGTGCTGGCCGAGGCGCGAGCGCGGGGCTGGACGATCGGGCAGATCTGGAACACGCACTGGCACCCGGATCACACCGGCGGCAATGCGGCGATCAAGGCGGCGACCGGCGCGCGCGTGACGGGGCCGGCGGCGGAAGCGGCGAAGATACCGACGCTCGATACGGCGGTTGCCGAGGGCGATGCCGTGCTGCTCGGCGATCACGTCGCCAGAGTCTGGGAAACGCCGGCGCACACCGCGGGCCATATCAGCTTCCATTTCGCCGATGACGGCGTGATCTTCGTCGGCGACACTTTGTTCGCGATGGGCTGCGGCCGACTGTTCGAGGGCGACGCGGCGCAGATGTTCGCCAATATGCAGCGGCTGGCGGCGCTTCCCGGCGAAACGTCGGTCTATGCCGCGCACGAATATACGCTCGCGAACGGCCGCTACGCTCGCGCTGCCGAGCCCGACAATCAGGCGATCGCCGAGCGCCTGTCTGCGGTTACGGCGGCGCGTGAAGCAGGCGAGGCGACGCTGCCGACGACGATCGCGCTCGAACGCGAGACCAATCCGTTCATGCGCGCGCGATCGGCCGAAGAGCTTGCCGAACGACGCGCCGCAAAGGATGCATTTCGCGGCTGAGGCGTTATATTGGCGCTGGGGGCCTGGTCGCACAAAGGAGTTTGCGATGCGTTGGCTTGCCCTCATCCTTCCCGTCGTCCTTGCCGGTTGCGCCGCCAACGGCGGCCCGCCGCCCGGCCCCACCGATCCCAAGGAGCTCGCAAAGATCGCCGAGGCGTTGAAGGGGCTCACCCCCGGCACCCCGCAAAGCTGCATCGATCAGACGCGCATTCGCGACGTGAAGAAGTTCCAGGATGTCATCCTCTACGTCTATTCGCCGCGCGAGATTTATCGCAACGACGTGACGCCGGGCTGCTTCGGCCTGCGCTACGGCGATCCGATCGTCAGCAAGACGACGACCAGCCAGTTGTGCAGCGGCGATATCCTGCGAACCTTCTCGCCGGGCGGTCCCAGCATGCCGAGCGGCAGCTGCGCGCTCAATTCGTTCGTCCCGTATCGGAGGTGATCCATGCGTCTAGCCCCCTTCATCGGCCTGGCCGCGCTGCTGATCGGCAGCGGCGCGCTGGCGCGGGACGATCGCGCCGCGCGTGATCTCGCCAAGGCGCTGGCCGGCCACGTGCCCGGCAAGACGGATCAGTGTATCGATCCTCAATTCGCGTCCGGCCCGCAGATCATCGGCCACGATACGTTGCTCTATCGCCAGGGCGGCACGATCTGGAAGACGAGCGTCATCGGTCCGTGCCCCTCGCTGGACCAAGGCGTGACGATCATCAGCGATGTCTATGGCGGGCAGCTGTGCCGCAACGATCGCTTCCGCACGCTGGCGCCGGGCGAATCGATCCCGTCGGCCTATTGCCGGCTCGGCGGCTTCACCGAGTACAAGCCGGTCAGGAAATAGGCGTCTCGGCTCGACGAAGCCGAAAAAGCGCCTAGCGCACCAGCCGAGTCACATGCCCCATCTTGCGGCCGGGGCGCGCCGATCGCTTGCCATAGAGATGCAGGTGGGCGCCCGGCTCGGCAAGGATCTCGGCCCAGCGGTCCGTCGCCGCGCCGATCAGATTGTCCATCTCGACGCGCGGCGCGGTAAGCGCGGTGTCGCCCAGCGGCAGGCCGCAGATCGCGCGGACATGGTTCTCGAACTGCGAGGTAATCGCGCCCTCGATCGTCCAATGCCCCGAATTATGGACGCGCGGGGCCATTTCGTTGAACACCGGGCCGTCGCGTCCGACGAAGAATTCGCACGCCAGCACGCCGACATACTCCAGCTTGTCGGCGATTCGTCCGGCGAGCGCCGCCGCCTCGGTCCACTGCGCGGCGATCTCGGCCGGGGCGGGGAGCGATGATCGCGCGAGAATGCCCTCGACATGCTCGTTCCACGGCGGCGGATAGCTGGTGATCGCGCCACCCGCTCCGCGTGCGAGGATGATCGAGAATTCGTGGCTGAAGCGCACATGGCCTTCGAGGATCGCCGGCCGGCCGCCGATCGCCGCCCAGGCGGCGTCCGCTTCGTCGGGGGCGGAAAGCCGCACCTGCCCCTTGCCGTCATAGCCGAGGCGGAGCGTCTTCAGGATCGCCGGCGTCCCGATCGCAGCCAGCGCCTCGGCCAGCTCCTCGCGGCTCGTCACCTTGCGCCACGGCGCGGTGCGGCCGCCGATATCGCCGACGAACTGCTTTTCGGAGGCGCGATCCTGCGCGATGCCCAGTGCGGCGGGCGGCGGATAGACCGGCACCTGGCTGGCGAGATAGGTGATCGGATCGAGCGCGATATTTTCGAACTCATAGGTCACGACGTCGCAATTCGCCGCCATTTCATCGAGCACGATCCGGCTGTGATAATCGGCGCGTGTGAAGCTCGATGCGGTCTGCGCGGCGACGCTTTCGGCATCCGGCGCGAGGACATGGGTGCGATAGCCGAGCTGCGCGGCGGCGATCGCGATCATCCGGCCGAGCTGGCCGCCGCCGAGGATGCCGATGGTGGAACCGGGGGGCAGCATCGTCACGCCGGCTGCTCGCCGACCGCGTCGGTCTGCGCCTGCCGCCATGCCGCCAGTCGGCCGGCCAGCGCCTCGTCCGACAGCGCCAGGATCGCGGCGGCAAGCAAGGCCGCGTTCACCGCCCCCGCACGGCCGATCGCCAGCGTGCCGACGGGAATGCCGGCCGGCATCTGGACGATCGACAGCAGGCTGTCCATGCCGTCCAGCGCCTTGGATTGCACCGGCACGCCCAGCACCGGCAGCGCCGTCATCGATGCCGCCATGCCCGGCAGATGCGCCGCCCCGCCAGCGCCGGCGATGATCACCTTCAGCCCGTGCCCGGCCGCCCCTTTCGCATAGTCGTAGAGCCGATCGGGCGTGCGATGCGCGGAAACGACCTTGGCTTCATGCGCGACGCCAAGCGCATCGAGCGTCTCGGCGGCATGGCGCATCGTTTCCCAGTCCGATTGCGAGCCCATGATGATGCCGACCAATGCTTCCGCCATCGCCTCGCCCATAGCCTGAGTGGACTGCGTGGTTAGCGAGGGTGCTGCACGAGGGCAACCGTTCGGGCGCCGATCGTGTCATGGCGCCGGGCATATTCATTTAGGTGTGGTTGTCGGATGGCGGGGATTGCAGGAAAGCGCTCGTTCGCACCAATCCGGATATGCTACAATCATCTTATGATGAGCCACACCCGACCAACCGTGGTTAAATTTTTGTCCGGCGTTCTTTTGCTGTGCTTATTTGCCTGTTCCCAAGAAGGCGCCGTGGCATCTAAAGCAGCAGATCGATTTAGTGGACGAGATGGGAGGGCTGAGGCCAGGGCCGATATCCAAGGCGGAAGACCAGTCCGGCTTTACTCGCAAGTGTATAATGGTTTCGCTCCCGGATATAGTAGCCCTGGAATACTGGATTGCTCGCCACAGGTATCAACGGCACCGATTTTTTTGTCATTGCCAGAGGCGGATTTTCACGAGGGAGAAGCACCGCCATCGCTGGACGATGCCCAACGCTTGTCATCCGCGCTTCGCTTCGCTCGGGCGTATAACCGGGAAATGTTTCAAAAGCGCGCGGCAGAAATTAAGAGCGCATGTCCAACCGCTCGACTTGAGCCTGAATCTGCAGCGGATTCACCTCCCTAGGAACTTTCCCTTTGGGGGCGACATCTGCGAAGCACCTCGCCGAGCTTCCTCTTGGAAAGCGATCGTCCTCCACTCGTCCTTGCGAGCGGCAAAGCCGCGCGGCAATCCAAGGCAGCGTTTGTGATGCGGGATTGCTTCGCTACGCCCGCAAACACGGGGCAAGTTAGGGCCTGCGGATGCGGCGAACGCCGCCAAGCCTTCCAATGTTGGAAAATATTTGAGACACCGTCGCGTCGCCTCGGGCGGCCGCTCTTTGATACCGCTATAATCCCAGCTGCGATCCGGTCGCGTCAGCGTCGCCTTGCGGTGCGGCACGGGCGCGAAACTGCCGCGTCGCTGTCGCGCTGGTGATCGCAGCCGGCGCGCGCGTGTCGCGTCACTGTCGCGAACATGCCATGTCGCAGGCGATTCCCGGCGCAAAAGCCGCGAAACCCTCGCGACGGTCGCTCCTTTCTCCACTTCATGCCGAAACCGGGCGAATCAGCCGCCTCACCGCTCGCTGAGATAGAATCGATCGGTGGCGTTCAGATCCTCGTCGAGTTCATAGACGATCGGCTGGCCGGTCGGAATCTCCAGCCCGGTGATTTCGTCATCGGGGATCGCCGACAGATGCTTGACGAGCGCGCGCAGCGAATTGCCGTGGGCGGAGATCAGCACGCGCTTGCCGGCTTTCAGCTCGGGCGCGATGCGCGCCTGCCAATAAGGCAGCACGCGGGCGATCGTGTCCTTCAGGCTCTCGGTCTCGGGGATGGCGATGCCGGCATAGCGGCGATCTTGCGACAGGTCATAGGCGCTGCCGGCTTCCATCGGCGGCGGCGGAATATCGAAGCTGCGGCGCCAGATGTGAACCTGCTCATCGCCGTGCTTGGCCGCGGTCTCGGCCTTGTTGAGCCCCGTCAGCCCGCCGTAATGGCGTTCGTTGAGCCGCCAATCCTTTTCGACCGGCAGCCACAGCCGGCCCATCTGTTCCAGCGCGATGTTCAGCGTCTTGATTGCGCGGGTCTGCAAACTGGTGAAGCTGGTGTCGAAATCATAGCCCTTCTCCGCCAGCAGATCGCCCGCCGCCTTGGCCTCGGCGACGCCCTGATCGGTCAGATCGACATCCCACCAGCCGGTGAAGCGGTTTTCGAGGTTCCAGGCGGATTGCCCGTGGCGCAGGAGAACGAGGGTCGGCATGGCTACTCCGTCAGCGATCGCGTCATGAATCGATTGTGTGGGCTGGCCGGATAGCCGCCGAACGCCGCGCAGTCCACGAAGCCCGCGGCCTCGTACATCGCATTGGCCGGGCCGAACATCGCCGCGGTGCCGGTTTCAAGGCTGAGCCGCACGTATCCGCGAGCACTGGCGACGGCGATCAGGTGCGCCAGCATCGCGCCGCCGACGCCGCGACGAAGCTGATCGGGCGCCGTGCGCATCGATTTCAGCTCGGCGTGGGTGGCGTCGAGCGCCTTGATCGCGCCGATCCCGAGCAGCGTCTCGCCGTCCCAGGCCGTAAAGAAGCTGACCGACGGGTGCGCGAGGCCGGCCGCGTCCAGCGAATGCGCGTTGCACGATGGCGTCGTCGCCCGCGCCTCGTCACGATGATGGCGGATCAGCGCCTCGACGCGGGGATCGCCCAGGCCGCCGGCGCGGATCGCGATCACAGATCGTCGATCTGCTGCGCCAGCGTCTCGAGCATGGCGTGGGCCAGCTTCTTCGATCGCTCGGGCGACCAGCCGTGGATGGGATCGGGATGGGGATCGTGATCCTTGAACGGCATTTCGAGCGTCATGCCCACCGCGCCGTAGCGTTCGGCGAGCTGGTTGGTCGACATCGACAGATTGGCCTTGCCGGCCGCCGATTTGGCGTAGCCCTTTTCGTGCTGGAACTCGGGCGTATTCTCGGCAAGCGCCTGTTCGAAGCGATAATATTTGTCGCCCAGCGCATCGGTCCACGATGGGATGCCCTCGAACCCGGCGAGGAAATTGGCGGGGATCGCCTCGTCGCCGTGAACGTCGATCGCGAAGACGACGCCGGTTTCGTCCATCGCCTGGCGGACGACGAAGACCTCGGGGCTCTTTTCCATCGATGGCTCATGCCATTCGCGGTTGAGGTTGATGCCGGCGGCGTTGGTGCGCAGATGGCCGCGCCGCGTGCCATCGGGGTTCATGTTCGGCACGATATGGAACGTCGCCTTCTCGCGCAGCGCGGCGGTGACGGGATCGTCGGTGCGGGCAAGCTTTTCCAGCGCGCCCTCCATCCACCATTCGGCCATGCTTTCGCCGGGGTGCTGGCGCGCATAGAGCCACACCGATTTCGGCCCGGTGCCGACGGAGAGGCAGTCGATCGGTTCGCCGTCCAGCGATGTGCCGAGTTCGCGGTGCGCGAAACCGGGCATCGCGGCGTAATCGGCGATCAGCTGGTTGTGCCGCTCGGTGGTGTAGGGCGCGAAATAGGCGAACCAGACGCAGTCGGTATCCGACGCATAGCTGAATTCCAGCACGCCATCGGCATAGGTCGTGTCGGTCAGCCGCCAGGTTTCGCGATCGTGACTGACGCGCGCCATATATCCCGACCAGCCATCCGGATAGGCCGATCCGCCGGCGTTCAGGATCCGGCAGGTGATCGTCTTGCCGCGCGCGCCGGCGACGCGGAAATAGAACCATTGGTAGAAATCGGACCGGTGGTCCTTGACGATTTCGAGGTCCGCACGGGTTCCGTCGATGGCGACGACATGGATGTTGCCGCCATCGAAGGCGCTGGTGATGCTGAGTGTCATGAGACCTTGATAGTGCGCCCCGATTCGCCGGGAAAGCCCTTGAACAGCGCGCCCGACAGTTTCGCCGCGGTCGCCGCCGGGCTCGCCTGCTCGCTGCCCACCGCGCCGTCGCGCTGCGCCCGGCCTTCCCAGATGGTGCTGCCCGAGGCGCGATCCGTGATCCTGACCGACAGCTCGGCGGTGATCAGTTCCTTGTGGCGATGTTTGCCGATGCCGATGCCGCCGCCCACGCCGCCGCCGACATGCCGGCCGAACCCGCCGACGCCGAGGCCAAGCGTCACGGGCGGTCCTTCGTCGATCACCCCGCGCGAGGTGCGCACGAAATTGACGGTGGCGAGGAACTGGCCGGTCTGCCCCGGCGGCGGCGATGTATAGCCCAGCTGGAGCAACTGGCCCTGCACCGCGGCGGCATAGGTTTTGAACTCGAGGCTGGCCGGGCCGCCGGCCGCCAGCGGCTCGACGTCGATCGTGCCCCGGGCGATCGGCTGGTTGAGGTGGAACCGCGTGACCTCGACCGGACGGGTGGTCGCGCAACCGGCCAGCGTCAATGCGCCAAGCCCTGCCATCATCGTTCGTTTCATGCGCATGTCGTCGACTCCCATCGGCCTTCGCTTCGCCCTGTCAACGCACCGGTAGTGGCGTCAGGTTCCGCCACAGCTCGGCTTGACTCGGGCACGCTCTCCCTATAGGCGCTCGCGCTTTCCGACACCCCTATTTTTGCAAGAAACGGGTTCCCATGAAGATCCGCAATTCCCTGAAGTCGCTGAAGGACCGGCATCGCGACAATCGCGTGATCCGCCGCCGCGGCCGCACCTATGTGATCAACAAGACCAACCGTCGCTTCAAGGCCCGTCAGGGCTGAGGATGCGTCGGCCGACCGCCGTCGTTTTCGACGTCGGCAAGGTCTTATATGATTGGAGCCCGAGGTTCCTCTACGAGCGCCTGATCGGTGACGATCGGGCGCTCGATGCGTTCCTGCGCGATGTCGTCACCACCGAATGGCATTTCCAGCATGACGCCGGCCGGCCGTTCGCTGAAACCTCGGCCGAGCTGATCGCCCAATTTCCTGAACACGAAGAGTTGATCGCCGCCTGGGGGCCGCGCTTCAACGAAAGCATCGGCGCGCCGATCGCCGGCATGCACGCGCTGGTGGCCGAGTTGGACGGTGCAGGCGTGCCGCTTTACGCGATCACCAACTTCTCGGGGGAGTTCTGGCCGCCCTTTCGCGCGCGCGAGGCGGCGCTGTTCGATCGCTTCCGTGATGTCGTGGTGTCGGGCGACGAGAAACTGATGAAGCCCGATGCCGCGATCTACACGCTCGCGCTCGATCGCTTCGGGCTGGCCGCGCATGAGGCGGTGTTCATCGACGACAATCGCGACAACGTCGCCGGCGCCGAAGCGGTCGGCATGGCGGCGATCCATTTCAGCGATGCGGTGACGCTGCGCCGCGAATTGGCCGCGCTCGGGCTGCCGGTCGCCCTCTGATTCCTCACCCCGGGCCAAGCGGGCCCGGCAACGAGCGGCCAAAAGAAAGGCCGAGGTCGCCAATCCCGCGACCCCGGCCTCCCATAATCGAAATCGCCGAAATTATTCGATGACGACGGTCACCGCGCGGCGGTTCTGCGCCCAGCTGGCTTCGTCCGATCCCATCGCGATCGGGCGTTCCTTGCCGTAGCTGATCGTATTGATCCGCGAGGGATCGACGCCGCGTTCAGCGAGATAGTTCTTCGCCGCATTGGCGCGGCGATCGCCGAGCGCAAGGTTGTATTCGCGCGTGCCGCGCTCGTCGCAATGCCCCTCGATCGTGATCCGGACGTTGGGATATTTGGCAAGCCACTGCGCCTGGGTGTCCAGGATCGTGCGGGCCTGCGGATCGATATCATAGTGATCGGTGTCGAAATGCACCGTATCGCTGGAAACCGATTGCTTGAAGTCCGCGGCCGATCCCGGCACCACGGCGTTGGTCACCGGCCCGCCATTGTCCTGCGGCATCGTCTGCGCCGGCGGCGTTTCGCTGGGGGGCGGCGGCAGTTCCGCCGGGCGCTTCTTTGAACAGCCGGCAACCGCGATCAGGGCGGTGGCGGCGATCAGCGTGGTCTTCAACTTGGCCATTGTCGCTTCTCCTCGATAATCAGTCGTTACGGCCCCGCTCCAACAGGCAAGCCATCGCCCGTTGGAGGGGCCAAGTCAAATCGTCAGGGGCGTAACGGTCCCCATGCCGGATCGGATCCATCGAGCGGTGTCGGAATGCGCCGCTCGGCCACGCCCGTCTTGTCCACCGACCACAGATCCGAGGTGCCACGGCCCCCCTGGGTGGTGCGGAAGAACATGATGACCCGGCCGTTGGGCGACCAGGTCGGCCCTTCGTCCTGCCAGCCGTCGGTCAGCAGCTTTTCGTTGCTGCCGTCGGGGCTCATCACGCCGATCCGGAAGGTGCCGCCGATATGCGTGAAGGCGATCAAATCGCCTTTCGGGCTCCACACCGGCGTCGCATAACGCCCGCCGCCGAAGCTGATGCGGTGCTGGTTCGATCCGTCCGCGTTCATCACATAGATTTGCTGGGCGCCCGATCGATCGCTTTCGAACACGATCCGGCTGCCATCGGGCGAATAGCTGCCGCCGGTATCGATGCCCGGCGAATTGGTCAGCTTCTGCGGCGTGCCGCCGGCGGTGGAGATACGGTAAATGTCGGTATTGCCGGCAACCGCCATCGAGAACAGCACATAGCGGCCGTCGGGCGAAAAGCGCGGTGCGAAGGTCAGGCGATCGCCGCGCACCAGCAACCGCTGCCGCCCCGATCCGAGATCGTAAATATAGATCGACGGCTGTTTGTTGACGTAGCTCATGTACACGATCGACTGGCGATTGGGCGCGAAGCGCGGAGTCAGCACGATCGACTGGCCGTTGGTCAGGAAGCGGTGGTTGGCGCCGTCCTGATCCATCACCGCGAGCCGCTTGATGCGATGCGCCTTGGGCCCGGTTTCGGAGACGTAGACGACGCGGCTGTCGAAATACGGCCCCTCGCCGGTCAGCCGGGTATAGACCGTATCGGCGCATTTGTGCGCCGCGCGCCGCCAATCGGCGGGCGACACGACGAAGCCCTGCCGGGTCAGCTCTGTTTTCGCATAAACATCGTAGAGATAGCAGCCGACTGTCAGCGAGCCATCGCCATTGGCGCGGATATAGCCTTCGACCAGCACCTGAGCGCCGGTGGAGCTCCAGTAATCGAACGCCGGCGCGGTAACTTCGGGCACGGTGATCGCCCGGTTGGCCGAGACTGGCTTGAACAGCCCGGAATTGCGCAGATCGTCGGTGATGACCCCGGCGAGCTTCTGGCCGAGCACGTCGGTCGGTCCCGCCGCGGTGTTGCTCACTTGTGTCGTGGGCATCGGCGGGATCGCGATCGGCGTCGCGGCGCCCGCGCCGCCGGTGATCTCGACCTGAAGCGGGCCACCGTTCTGCCCCGGCGGGGTTGCCTGTTGCGGGGCGGATGACGGCGGCATGGTCGTCGTTTGCGCCAGGGCCGGCGCGGCAAGGCCGAGCGAGGCGGCCAGTATCCAGAGGGTCGCGAAGCGCATCCGTCTCTCCATTTTCCTAGCCGAAGTCGCTCGGCCTGAAGGTGAAATTGATATTTTCCCACCCGCCCTTGTAGAGGTCAGCAGGCAATCCCTTGAGCGGCGAGCAGCGCAGCACCGCGCGCCGGCTGAGCTCTGCAAGCTGGCGAGCATATTGCTGATTGCCGCCATTTACACCATTTTGATCCACCAGCGTGGCCGAAGACACCGATCCGTCCGCGCGGAACTTGAGATTGAGCACGGTGACGATGCTCATCGCCGACGTGCCGGCCAGCGCGCCGAGATCGTAGCACGGCTGGACCTGTCGCTTGATCAGCCCCGAAATGTTGGCGACGTCCTGCGGCCCGATCTTGGAAGCGCGGGGCGCCTGGGTGTGGCTGTCCGTTTTCTCGGCGGTGATGCCCTTCAGGAAATTCGGGCCGAGCAGCGATCCGCGCTCGCGCGGCTTGGCCGCGGCGGCTTCGTGGCCCCGGGTCTTTTCGGGCGCGGGCTTGGCCTGCGGCTTGGCGGCGGCGGGCTTGGGTGGTTGCGGCTTCGAAACCTCGGCCGGTTTGGGTTGAGGCGCGGGCTTCGGCTCGGGTGGCGCGGCCTTGGGCTCGGGCGCCGGCGCGCGCTGCGGCACCGCTTCGGCCGCCTCTTCCGGCGGGCCGACCTCGGGCGCTTGCGATTGCGCAGGGCGCTGGGTGATGACCGGCGCGGCGGATTCCATCGCCGCCTCGGTCGCCAGCGTCACGTCCATCGGCGGTTGGCTGAAGGTGGGCGGCCGGCGCCACAACAGGCTGGCCGAGAGCAGGCCGAACAGCAGCACATGCCCCGCGATCGCGACGCCGAGCCCGGTCTTTTCGCTTCGGTCCATGATCAGGCCGCGCCTCGAGTCACTTCTGATCCTTGCCCACCGTCACCAGCGCGACGCGATTGAGCCCGGCGCGATTGAGCTCCCCCATCACCTGCATGACGCGGCCGTAATCGAGCCCGCGATCGGCGCGCAGGAAGATCTGCGGCGGCTTGCCTTGCGATTGCGCAGCGATGGCGTCGAACCGATCGGGCAGTTCCTGTTCGCTCACCGGCTGCTTGTCGATGAAGATCGCGCCGGTATCGTCGATCGATACCTCGGTAGGCTTCTGGTCCTGGTCGAGCGCCTTGGCGCGGCTGTCGGGCAGGTTCACCGGTACGCCCGAGGTGAGCAGCGGCGCCGTGACCATGAAGATGATCAGCAGCACCAGCATCACATCGACCAGCGGCGTCACGTTGATTTCAGCCATTGGCGCGCGGCGGTGGCGGCCGTGGCCCGAGGGGAGGTTCATCGCCATCGTCCGGGCCTATGCCTGGGCTTCGAGCTGGCGGCTGAGCGTCGCGTGGAACCCATCGGCGAAGCGATTGAGCCGCGCCTCGATCCGGTTCACGCCGTGGCCGAAGCGATTGTAGGCGATCACCGCAGGAATCGCCGCGAACAGGCCGATCGCAGTGGCGAACAGCGCTTCCGCGATGCCGGGGCCAACGGTGGTGAGCGAGGTGCTTTGCGCCTGCGCGATCTCGGTGAAGCTGTGCATGATCCCCCATACGGTGCCGAACAGGCCGACGAACGGCGCCACCGCGCCGACCGTCGCCAGGACGTTCAGCCGGTCCGACAGGCTGTCGATCTCGCTCGCCACCGTCGCGCCCATTGTCGTCGCCAGCCGTTCACGCGTGCCGGCGCGATCGACCGAGCGGCCGCGGGTCGATTGCCGCCACTCGCCGACGCCGGCCGCGAACACCCGCGCGACGGCGAGATCGGTGTCCTTGTGCATGCGGTGAAACGCATCGACATCCTCGGCGCGGTAGAAATCGCGTTCGAATTTCTCGGTCGCGCGGCGCGTGCTGCCCAGCCGGCGCGCAAAGCTGAAAATGATCGCCCATGTCCAGATGCTCGCGCAGAGCAACCCGATCATGACGATCTTCACTACCCAATCAGCTTGCAGAAACAACGCGATCGGCGAGAGCGTCGCGGCGTTGGTATTGAAGATCAGGTTCATCGAGCGTCTTCGTCCTCTTGTGCAATCAGCGCTGCAAAAGCGTCGATCCAGGGTTTTGGTTGCCGAACCGGCCTGCCGGAAGGCGCGACGAACGCCGCTGTCACCATCGCATCGGCCAATAACAGGTCATCGCGGATGACTCGTTGATGAATGCGGCAGGTCGCCGCTCCCAGTGCGACGAGCCGACTGACGATCAGCAGCGCATCGTCGAGCCGCGCCGGCGCGCGGTAACGGATGTCGAGGTCTGCGACGGCATAGGCGCCGCGTCCCGCCTCGAACGCCGCGCGCTGATCGATGCCCGCCCGGCGGAGCATGTCGCTGCGCGCGCGCTCCATGAACCGCAGGTAATTGGCGTGATAGACGATCCCCGAAAGATCGGTGTCCTCGAAGAAGACGCGCACGGGAAACCGATGCTCGCGCCCGACGAAGCGGCCGTCGGCAGGCTGATCGGAGGCCGGATTAACCATCGATCGCGCGTGTAGCGCCTCGTCGCGGACGATCAAGCGAAAGCCGCTTGACGGCGATGTAACGCATAGGTTACATGTAACTTGTAGGTTACAACGAGGCAATATACCATGTCGATCGAGACCACCCAGCTTGCCGACCGTCTTGCCTGGAAGCGCGCGCGGGCGGCACAGATTTTGGCGCTCGTCTTCATCGCGACCCAGGCCGGGAGCTTCAGCGACGCCCCCACCAATCGGCCGCAAACCATCCAGCTCGCCGCCTGGCTGTGCTGGGCGGCGGCGCTGCTGGTGTTTCTCGCCTTTGCCGGCGGGCTGCTCCGCGGCGAGCGGATGCGCGTGCTGCTCAACGACGAGACGACCCGCGATCATCGCTTGCGGTCGATGGCGTGGGGTTTTTGGAGCGCTATCCTGGTGGCGCTTGGCATTTACGGCGTGAGCTTCTTCACCGCCATCAGCGTCCGCGAAGGGACACGCATCGTCATCACGACGGGCATCGCCCTTGCGCTGATCCGATTTGGCGCGCTCGAAAAGAAGGCGCTCAAGGAGGGGTGATGACGGACCGGTTGATCAATCGACTGAAGGAAAAGCGAACGAGTCTCGAATTGACGCAGGCCGAGCTGGCCGACCGCGTCGGCGTGAGCCGGAAGACGATCAACACCGTCGAAAATGGTGTGTTCGTTCCATCAACCATTCTGGCCCTGAAACTGGCCGAAGTGCTGGGCTCTCCCGTCGAATCGCTCTTCAAGCTCGGCGAAAAGGGGTGATCCGAGTCGCGAATCGACTGATATTCCTTAAAATATTGGGTTAACGCCAAGGCTTGGGTGACCCACGGCGGGACATATGCTCCTTTCGACTCATATGCGGCCTGGCGGGCAGCGTCCGGTCGGATACTCGCCTGAAGTCGAAAAAGCGGCGCAAATGCGTGACGACGACACGATCAGACGAGGCCGCACCTGTCCTAAAGGAGTAATCCTTCCAAGATTCGACAATAACCTCCATTCGAAGTAAACTCGTTGACGGAAGTTGGGGGCGCGTTCGGACCCTTTCGAACGTTTCAACGATCCAATTCCAAACGCAAAATTCGCATCGACTCACAAATAAGGTCGAGCGTCAGTCGGGTCGCGGTACGTATCTCGAGGAGATGACCATGCCGGATACCGTTAACGTTGCCTTGTTGGGTCGCAACTCGATTGTCCGGGAAGGACTTCGCCGCATTCTCGATGACGAGAATTTCCATGTAATCCAGTCGGTCGATCAGCCAGACAGTCTTCGATCGATCCACACCGACGATCCCGAACCGCTGTTGATCGTCCTCGACAGTGGCGCTGATCAGGATGAGCTCGACAGTGTCCGCTCGCTCCAGCGACGGTTTCCCGACGCTCGGCTGGTGCTGCTTTCCGACAGTTTCGATTTCGACGCCATGGTGCGCGCCTTCCGGCTCGGCATCCACGGCTATATCGTCAAGGAAATCAGCTGCAAACAGCTGGTCGGATCGCTGCAGCTCGTGGCGATGGGCGAGAAGGTGATGCCCTCCCGGCTCGCCGACGCGTTGCCCGCGCACGCTACCTTCTTTGAGGCGCCCGAGACTCGCAAGACGCTCGACAGCGCGGCCTTGTCGGACCGCGAGCTGGAGATCCTGCGCTGCCTCATCATGGGATGCCCCAACAAGGTGATATCGCGCCGGCTCGAGATCAGCGAGGCGACGGTCAAGGTCCACGTCAAGGCGATCCTGCGCAAGTTGCGCGTGCAGAACCGCACGCAAGCGGCGATCTGGGGCGTCAACCGCGGGGTCGAAGGCTTTGGTTTCGGCGATGCCGAACCCAGCATGCCGATCCCATCGGTCGCGGCCGCAGCGATGGTTGCCGCGGCCTGACGGTTCCGCCCGGCGCGCCGTCGATTCGGGACGCTTTCTGCCGATGATGATGCTCGCCCTTCGATCGTTGGCCGAACGCGCGCGCGGCACGGGCCTGCGGCGACAGCTGATCAATATCGGTCATCTGACGTCGGGCAATTTCGCCAATGCCGCGATCATGCTGGTCAGCACCGGCATCGCCGCACGCGCGCTCGGGCCGACGGATTACGGCATTCTAATCCTGGCGATTTCGTTCGGACGCATGATCGAGCGTGTCTGTCGGTTCGAATCCTGGCAACCGCTGATCCGTTTCGCCGCGGCGATGGAGGGCAGGGCCAGCCCGGCCGCTTTCCGCCGCCTGTTCGCCTATGGCTTGATGTTCGATGCGTTCGCCGCGTTCATCGCGGCGATCGTCACCGTGGGGCTCGCGGTGTTCGTGGGGCCGCGTTTCGGATTTTCTGCCGAGCACGTCGATCTGGTGGTGATCTATTCGGCCGCGCTGTTGATCAATTACACCGGCATGCCGACAGCCGCCCTTCGCCTCGCCGGCCGGTTTCGCACCATTGCCTACACCCAATATGTCGGCAACGTGATCCAGGTGTTTCTGGCGCTGTGGTGCTGGCACACCGGCGCCGGGCTGTACGGTTTCGTCGTCACCTGGACGATCGCCCAGATCATCGGCGCGGTGCTGTTCTTCACGCTTGCCGTGCGCGCGCTCGACGCGCAGGGGATAGGCAACCCGCTAACCGTTCCGATCGGGTGGCTGAAAGGCGGCGTGCCCGGGTTCCTGGGCTTCGCCTGGTCGAGCAACCTGTCGATGACGCTGCGGACGATGACGAGCGAGGCCGACGCGCTGGTGGTTGGCATGCTGGCCGGTCCGAAGGCGGCGGGCTTTTATTATATCGCCAAGCGAATCGCGAAGGGTGGCCAGCAGATCGGCGCGCAGGTTCAGGCGGTGATCTATCCTGATATCGCGCGGATGTGGGCCAAGGGGAATGTCGGTCGCTTCCGATCGACCACGCTTCATGTCCAGGCCATGCTTGCCCTGGTGGGTATATCTCTGTTGCTCGTGGCGTGGCTAGGCGGCGAACTGGTGATCCGGTTCGGCCTCGGCGAGGCCTATCGCGCAGCCTATCCGTTGCTGCTGACGCAACTTGTCGCGGTGATCTTCGCGATGCACGCCGGCCCCTCGCGATCGGCACTGCTGGCGATGAACCGC
>JBQCEK010000052.1:0-6073 GCA_051960335.1 Sphingomonas sp. | reverse complement strand
CGTCGAACGGGCGCAAGTCGCCGATCTGTTCGCCAACGCCGATCGCGTGGATCGGCAGTTTGAACTTCTCCGCCGCCGCGACGAGAACGCCGCCACGCGCAGTGCCATCAAGCTGGGTCATCACCAGGCCGGTGACGCCAGCCGTTTCCTGAAAGACCTCGATCTGGGAGAGGGCGTTCTGGCCGGTCGTCGCGTCGAGTACGAGGACGATGTCGTGCGGCGCCGCCGGATTGAGCCGACCGAGGACACGGCGGATCTTCGACAACTCGTCCATCAATTCGCGCCGGTTCTGCAATCGCCCGGCGGTATCGACGATCAACACGTCGGTGCCTTGCGCGGTGCCACGTTTGACGCCTTCATAAACCAGGCCCGCGGCATCGCCGCCCTGCTCGCCCGAGACGATCGGCACGCCGATGCGTTCCGCCCAAACCTTCAATTGCCCGATCGCGGCGGCGCGGAAAGTGTCGCCAGCGACGAGCATCACCGAATAGTCCTGCTCGGTCAGCAGATGGGCGAGCTTGGCGATCGTCGTCGTCTTGCCCGATCCGTTGACGCCGATCACCAGCATCACCTGCGGGCGCGGGAACGCTTCGATCTCGATCGGCTTGGCGACGGTCGCAAGCGTCTTCTCGATTTCCTCGGCAACGATCAGGCGAATGCCGAGATCGTCGAGATTGCGCTCGAACTGCCCATCGGCGAGCCGTGCCCGAATGCGGCTGGCGGTCTCCGGGCCGAGGTCGGAGGCGATCAGCGCCTCCTCGATCTCATCGAGCTGGTCGTCATCCAGCCGCCCGAGGCCGAGGCCGGCTAGATTGCCGACCAGCCGATCCGACGTGCGCTTGAAGCCGCCGAGCAATTTTTCATGCCAGGAGGGAGGATTGCTGCTCATGCGGGAACTTTGCCTTCGCGGGGGTGACGTGTTGTTGTGAGAGCGCCGCCATCGATGCCGGTGACGGTGACGCGTTGGATGCTCCCCAGCGCATCGCGGCCATCCAGCTTCACATCGGCGAAATTGCCGGCATGGCCGCGGTCACCAGGGCGTTCGACGAGGATCGATTGTGTGCTGCCGATCAGCGAGTGTAGCCAGGCGGTCCGCCGTCTTGTCGCTGCTTCACGCAAGCGGGCGGCGCGGGCCTTGGCGATTTCGGGCGCGACCTGCGGCATCCGCGCGGCGGGGGTGTTGTCACGTCGCGAATAGGGGAAGATGTGCGAATGAACGATGTCGCAATCGTCGATCAGCGCGAGCGTGTTAGCGAACATGTCGTCGGTTTCCGTCGGGAAGCCAGCGATCAGGTCCGCGCCGATCGCGATTTCCGGCCGCGCCATCTTGAGCCGTTCGACGATCGCCACCGATTGGGCGCGCGAATGGCGGCGCTTCATCCGCTTCAAGACCATGTCGTCACCCGCCTGGAACGACAGATGGAGATGCGGCATCACCCGCGCTTCCTGCGTGACGAGCGTGAACAGTCGGTCGTCGATCTCGATGGAATCGAGCGAGGACAGGCGCAGCCGCTCGAGCTTCGGAACATGGCGAAGGATACGCTCGACGAGTTGGCCGAGCGTCGGTGCGCCCGGCAGATCGGGGCCATAGCTGGTGAGATCCACGCCGGTGAGCACCACTTCGCGGTGACCGGCATCGACCAGCATGGCGATCCGATCGACCACGGCGCCCGCCGGCACCGATCGGCTGTTGCCGCGGCCGAGGGGGATCGTGCAGAAGGTGCAGCGATGGTCGCAGCCATTCTGCACTTCGACGAAGGCGCGGGCATGACCGTCGAAGCTGGTCGCGAGGTGCGGCGCGGTATTGCGGACGCGCATGATGTCGCCGGCGATGACGGGGGCAGGGGCTTGCCAAGCTGATGGCGACAGCTTCTCGCCGTTGCCGATCACGCGATCGACCTCTGGCATGGCGGCGAAGCTCGTTGGATCGATCTGCGCCGCGCACCCCGTCACGATTAGTTCCGCCTCGGGCCGTTCGCGGCGCGCGCGGCGGATCGCCTGGCGCGTCTGGCGCACCGCCTGGTTGGTCACGGCGCAACTGTTGACGACGATCGTATCGCGCGCGCCCAGCAGCGTGCGGATCGTCTCTCCCTCGGCGAGGTTGAGCCGGCAGCCGAGATTGATGATATCTGGCCCGGTCACGCGACGGCAGGCGAGGGGAGGCAACACATGGCCGACGATCTAGGGATAGCGCCCGGCGAAGTCCATGCGGCAGCGCAGGCGGTGCTTCGCTTCTGGTTCGAGGAAACGCCCGAGGACAAGTGGTTCGCCAAGGACGCGGTGCTCGATCAGGCAATCGCCGAGCGGTTCGGGCGAATACGCGACGCTCTGCTCGCCCACGAGGCGATGGGCTGGGCGGACGATCCGGAAACCTTGCTGGCCGCGATCATCCTGCTCGATCAGTTCTCCCGCAACATCCACCGCGGATCGGCGGACGCCTTCGCGGCGGACGGCCTCGCGCTCGATCTGACGCATCGGGCGCTCGCCCGCGGTTGGGACGCGGGCATTCCGCCCGAGCGGCGCGCTTTCCTGTATATGCCGCTGATGCACGCCGAAGATCGCGAAGAGCAACGCGTAAGCCTCGATTGTTTCACGAAGCTCGGCGATCCGACTAATCTGAAATTTGCCAGGGCGCACCGCGACGTCGTCGATCGTTTCGGGCGCTTCCCCTCGCGCAACGCGGCACTGGGTCGCGTCTCGACCGAAGCCGAGAAGGCTTATCTCAGCCAGCCAGACGCTGGTTGGTGACGATCGTTTCGCCGGTGGCGGCCGGAGCCTGGTTTTGCAGCAGCCGACGCTCTGCCAGGTGGCGTCGGGCGTTGCTGACGCTAAGCGGCCGGCCGTAGAGCCAGCCCTGGCCCTTCGAGCAGCCGAGCGCCCGTAGCCGTTCCTCGATCGTCGCATCTTCGATGCCCTCGGCGGTGATCGGCAGGTTCAGGCTGTCGCCCAGTCGAGTGATCGCGTTGACGATCGCTGCGCTCTCGGCATTGTCGTTGATCGAGGTGACGAAGCTGCGATCGATCTTGATCCGGTCGAACGGCAGCGCGCGAAGGTGCGCGAGCGACGAATAGCCCGTGCCGAAATCGTCTAGCGCCAATCGCACGCCCTGATTTTTCAAACTGCCGACGATCGATTGCGCCAGGGCGAGATTTTCAAACAGCGCGCTTTCGGTAATCTCGATCTCGAGCCGAGCTGCCGGAAAGCCGGTTTCGGCCAGAACCTTGACGATCTTCTGCGCCAGCCAGGGATCGCGGAGCTGCCAGGGGGAAATGTTGATCGACAGCGTCAGGCTGGCGTCCCAATCGCGTGCGGCCAGAAACGCCTGGCGCATCACCGATAGCGAAAGCTCGGCGATCATGCCGGTTTCCTCGGCGATCGGAATGAAAAGCTCTGGCGAGATCAGGCCCCGCTTCGGATGCTCCCAACGGGCAAGCACTTCGAAGCCGTGCAGCCGCCCAGTGGTGAGATCGACCTGCTGCTCGAAATACGGCACGATTTCTTTCCGGGGGATCGCCGTGCGCAGGCCCGATTCTAGATCGTTTCGCACCTGAAGCTCGCGCTCCATGGATTGATCGAACCAGGCGTGACGATTGCGGCCGGCCTTTTTTGCGGCATACATCGCGATGTCCGCGCTGCGCGTGAGCGCGTCGATCCCCGAACAATCGAAATCGGATCGGGCGATCCCGATAGATCCGCTGACATGGAGTTGCAGGCCGCCTGTCGAGAATGGATGGGCGAGCCGCGAGACGAGCTGTTCGGCAATCCGCTGCGCCGTATCGGGATGGGTCGGCTCGAACGGGAAGGCGCAGGCGAATTCGTCGCCGCCGAAGCGCGCGATCAACGCGCCATTCGGCATCGTAGCAGAAATCTCGTCCGCGACGTGGCGCAGCAGGGCATCGCCGACGGCATGGCCGTGCATGTCGTTCACGGTCTTGAAGTGGTCGAGATCGACCATCAGAAGCGCCAGCGCCTTGCCCGCGCGGTGCGCCTTGGCGAAGGCGTCCGCGCCGTCTTCCGGGAAGGAGCGGCGATTGAGAAAGCCGGTCAGCGGATCGCGGGCGGCGAGCTGCTGGGCGCGCTGCTCGGCTGCTGCTCGAACCAGAACCTCGCTGGCAAGCGCGCTATGGCGACGCCAGCCGATCAGGATCAGCGCGACGTTGAGCAACAGCGCGATGACGAGGGTGCGATCGGGAATCTCGCCGCCGGCCAGATAGTGCTGGGCGACGCGGGACAATACCGCGCTGCCGGTGCCGACGAACAGCAGGGTGGCGGCGACGGTGATCGCGCCGGTGACGAGATCGATCCGGCGCGCCGGGGCCGCATCGTCGATCAAAACCGCGGAAGCCAAGCTATATGCCCCTGTAAAACCGTGCCGCGATCATTCTCCCATGCGGCGAGTGTAGAAGAGGTTAAGGGCCGAGCGCTTGCCTTGATGCACAGGATTGGCTAATGGCGCCGGCACGTTCCGCAAACGAACGCGAGATAAATGCGCCTACGGGCGTGCGCTGGCCGGCGAGGTTTCGCCCGCCGGCGTATTTTGCGTTTGGCGGGTGGTGATGTGAGGTGAGCTTATGTTCGACAACCTGAGCGACCGGCTTGGCGGCGTTTTCGACCGCTTGCGCGGGCGCGGTGCGCTGACCGAGGCGGATGTCCGCGCGGCGATGCGCGAGGTGCGCGTCGCGTTGCTCGAAGCCGACGTCGCGCTCCCCGTCGCGCGCGATTTCACCGACAAGGTCACCGAACAGGCGATTGGCCAGAATGTGCTGCGCTCGATCACGCCGGGGCAGATGGTCGTCAAGATCGTCTCTGACGCGCTGACCGAGATGCTCGGTGCGGACGCGTCGGAGCTGATGCTCGATGTCACGCCGCCGGCGGTCATCATGATGGTCGGCCTGCAAGGCTCGGGCAAGACGACCACGACAGCGAAGATTGCCAAGCGGCTGACCAAGGACCGCAAGAAGGTGATGATGGCGTCGCTCGACGTCAATCGCCCGGCGGCGCAGGAGCAGTTGGCGACGCTCGGCACCCAGGCCGAAGTCGCGACGCTGCCCATCGTCCAGGGCCAGCAGCCGGTCGATATCGCCCGGCGCGCGCTGCAATCGGCCAAGCTGCAGGGCTATGACGTCCTGATGCTCGACACCGCCGGTCGCCTCCACGTCGATCAGGCGCTGATGGACGAGATGAAAGCGGTCGCTGACGTCGCGAACCCGGCCGAAATTCTGCTCGTCGTCGATTCATTGACGGGGCAGGACGCCGTCAACGTCGCGCAGAACTTCTCCAAACAGGTCCCGCTGACCGGCGTGGTGCTCCCCCGGATGGACGGCGATGCGCGTGGCGGCGCGGCGCTGTCGATGCGCGCCGTCACCGGCAAGCCGATCAAGTTCGCCGGCACCGGCGAAAAGCTCGACGCGATCGAGGCGTTTCATCCCAGCCGCGTCGCGGGGCGCATCCTCGGCATGGGCGATGTCGTCAGCCTGGTCGAGCGCGCCGCGCAGACGATCGAGCAGGAAGACGCCGAGAAGATGGCGGCGAAGCTCGCCAAGGGTCAGTTCGATATGAACGACCTGCGCGCTCAGCTTCAGCAGATGCGCAAAATGGGCGGCCTCGGCGCGCTCGCGGGGATGATTCCCGGCATGAAGAAGGCGCAGGCCGCGATGAACTCCGGCGCGGTGGATGAAAAAATTCTCGTCCGTATGGACGCGATGATCACGTCGATGACGCCCAGGGAGCGCGCCAAGCCCGAAGTCCTCAACGCCAAGCGCAAGATTCGCATCGCCAAAGGATCGGGGACGACGGTGCAGGAGCTCAACAAGCTTCTTAAGATGCACCAGGAAATGTCCACAGCCATGAAGAAAATCCGCAAGATGGGCGGGTTGAAGGGCATGATGGCGATGCTCGGCAAGGGCGGCATGGGCGGCCTGGGCAATGCGCTCGGCGGCCCCGATATGGGCGAGGCGATGAGCAAGATCGGCGGGCTTCCCGGCCTGCCGGGCGGCGGTGCTGGCGGCATTCCGCCGGAGCTCGCGGATTTGATGAACAAGAAGAAGAAATGACGCCCTCCCACTTGAACCCC
>JBQCEK010000051.1:0-3381 GCA_051960335.1 Sphingomonas sp. | reverse complement strand
CAGCGGTGTCAGCGCCGCGCAGCCAGTTTGCGACCAACGCCCGCTCGATGCGACGGTCGTCAGGGCGCGAATTTCAGCGTTGGCTGAGCCACGACGCCGGCGCCCCTCAATCGCCCTGGCCGGGCTCCGGCGAGAAGTATTTGTCGTATTTGCCTTCCTCGCCCTTGTGCTCATCGGCATCGGCAGGCGTCTGCCCGGCATTACGCGTGACATTGGGCCATTGGGCGGAGAAGGTGTTGTTCAGCTCCAGCCACTTTTCCAGCCCGTTTTCGGTATCGGGCAGGATCGCCTCGGCCGGACATTCGGGCTCGCAAACCCCGCAATCGATGCACTCGCTGGGATTGATCACCAGCATCGTTTCGCCTTCGTAAAAGCAATCGACCGGACAGACTTCCACGCAATCCATATACTTGCAGCGGATGCAGGCATCAGTGACGACGTAGGTCATTGCCGGTTAACTCCCTTGGCGGCGATGGTCGCCTTCGCTGCTATGCGCGGTCGACCGGCGCGTCAATCACCGGTCGCTTGCTGCGAGACGTTCGCAAGGTCGTGGTAACATGCCTGGGCTTCCGCCACCGGGCCGCGCCGGCGTGGCAGCGCCGCGACGCGAAGGACGCGCACCCGGCCGTGGTGATCGGCAAAGGTCAGCACGTTGCCAATCCGAACCGGAGCCGCCGCGCGATCGACCACGCGGCCGTCGATCCGCAGATGGCCCGATCCGGCCAGCGCCTGGGCGAAGGGGCGCGTCTTGACGATCCGGGCATGCCACAGGAAGCGATCGAGCCGCATCGTTGCCGGCCCTTCACTGGCCATGCGAGCCCCAGTCGGCGAGGGCCGCAAAGGCATTGTCAAGACGCGGCTTGGCGGCGCTGCGCCGTGGCGGACGGGGTCTGCCGCGCCATTGCCAGCGCGGCTGACCTTCGTGCGGCGTCGCGCTGCGAAAGCCGAGCGCCGTCATCAGTCGCGCGATCGTATCAGCGTTGAGACCGATCGAGGTGGCGAATGCCGGATCGGAGGCGAACGGCGCTTTTCCCTGCCGCGCATCGTGCACCGCGCGCGCGATCCGCTCGACCAGATCGATCCGCACGGATTGCGCGCCGATCGTGCGGAAGGCCGCGAAGTTTGCGCGCGAAAGCACGGTGGCGCCATCAGGAGCCAGGGCGGCGATCGGGGAATTGGAGCGCGCCGCCAGCAGCGCCGCGCGCCAGCGTGCCGCCGCTGGTTTGAGGAGGCGGGGATCGAACAGGTCGAGCGAGCCGATGTTGACACCGATGCGGCGCAACCGCTTGCGATCGTCCGCTTCAAGCCGATCGACCGACTCGGCGATCTCGCTGCGCGGCACGATCGCCCCGCGTTCCGCGAGCGCAGCGGCGACGGCGCGCAACCCCGGCGCAGCGGATGCGTCACGCGCCAACAAATCAAGCGCGACCAATCCCGGCAGCCGGCGACCGATCGCCGCGGCCAGCCACGCTTCCAACCGCTGACGGATCTGCGCGATGAGCGGCTTATCGAGACAATCGAGACCGCGATCGAGCGCGATCCGCGGCCTCGCCAGCGAAATCCCCGGTGCAAGCGAGGCGACGGTGAGGCCCTGCCAAGCGATCAGAGGTTTGCCGCCAGCCTCCGCGAGCAGCGCGAGATCGGCGTCCGCCGCGCCCGCCAGCGCCGTGCCGCGCCGTGCCCGCTCCCCCACCAACCGCTTCTCGGCGGCGGCGAGCAGCAGCTTCTTGTCGGCATGCCGGGCATCGGGCGCGACGACGAAGCGAAACCCTTCCAGCCGACCGATCGGGTGATCCTCGACCAGCACGTCGCCCTGATCGCCGATGACGACCGGCAGCGCGGCCACATCGGCGCGAAGCTGACGCATGAGAACGGTCGTCCGCTTATCGACGAAGCGCTGCGTCAGCGAGGCGTGGAGCGCATCGGACAGCCGCTCCTCGATCGCCCGCGTCCGATCCGCCCAATGCGCGGGATCGGCCAGCCAGTCGCTGCGCTGCGCGATATAGGCCCAGCTGCGCGTCGCGGCGATCCGCCCCGCGATCGTTTCGACATCGCCCTGCACATTTTCGAGCCGGGCGATCTCGGCGGCGAACCAATCATGCGGCACATGCCCGGCGCCTTCGGACAAATGGCCGAACAGCCGGGCGACGAAGCGCGCATGCGGATCGATCCCGAGCTTGCGGAAATCGGGCAAGCCGCACGCCGCCCACAACCGCGCCACCATCCGCGATCCGCGCGCGCGCTGGCGCACCCAATCCTCCTCGGCCAGCCGCTTCAGGACCGCCAGGTCGATCGCCTCGGGCGCGGCGCGCAGACGCGGATGATCCGGCTTCGCCTCCAGGCTGGCGATCAGCGCATCGACGCTTGCGAAATCGGGTGCGCCTTCGCGCCAGAAGACGGTTTCGAGCGGGGGAAAATGATGGCCCTCGATCGCGGCGATCTCCTCGGGCGTGAAGGCGCCGGGCCCTTCGGCCGTGATCGCGCCGAACGTGCCGTCGCGCTGGTGCCGACCGGCGCGGCCGGCGATCTGCGCCATTTCGGGCGTCGTCAGCCGTCGCTGCCGGCGGCCGTCGAATTTGCGCAGGCTGGCGAAGGCGACATGCGCCACATCCATGTTGAGCCCCATGCCGATCGCATCGGTGGCGACGAGATAATCGACCTCGCCGGCCTGGAACATCGCCACTTGCGCGTTGCGCGTGCGCGGAGAGAGCGCGCCCATCACCACCGCCGCGCCGCCGCGCAACCGCCGCAGCATTTCGGCCACGGCATAGACTTCCTCGGCCGAGAAGGCGACGATCGCCGATCGCTTGGGCAGCCGCGAAATCTTGGTCGCGCCGGCATAGGAAAGCGTCGAAAAGCGCGGCCGGCCGATGATCTCCGCCTCCGGAACCAGCGCGCGAACGATCGGCCGGAGCGCTTCGGAACCGAGGATCATCGTCTCGTCGCGCCCGCGCGCGTGCAGCAACCGATCGGTGAATACATGACCGCGCTCCGGGTCCGCGCCGAGCTGCGCCTCGTCCAGCGCGACGAACGACACGTCGCGATCGATCGGCATCGATTCCGCGGTGCACAGCAGCCAGCGCGCATCGGGCGGCAGGATCTTCTCCTCGCCGGTGATCAGCGCGACCTGGTGCGCGCCCTTGATCGCAACCACGCGGTCGTAAACTTCCCGCGCCAGCAAGCGCAGCGGGAAGCCGATCATCCCGCTCGAATGGGCGCACATCCGCTCGACCGCGAGATGGGTCTTGCCGGTATTGGTCGGCCCGAGCACGGCGGTGACACGAGAACTGGCGAACGCGGTCATGGTATCGCCAAGATCGGGCTTCGACGCGCGCGACGCAAGCGCAGCGCCTTGATCCGCAATCCTAAACCTTCCGTCCG
>JBQCEK010000050.1:0-3936 GCA_051960335.1 Sphingomonas sp. | reverse complement strand
TCGACGAGCGCGGATGATTCACGGCGAGTGGAAGCAACTTGGCCGCAGGCGCTAGCCGTTATCCTGCTATTGACGGGCACGGCTTTTGCGACGTTCGGATCCCATCGCTGGCGGATGCGATCAATGTGGCTCGGACTGCTTGCCGCGATGATGCTCCTGCCAACGGCGGCGAACGCCTCGTGCAGCACCATCAATTTGCCAGACGGACACACGTCGCCGACGACTTCCCCGATGGCGTCAGGCGGGACGATCACCGTTACTCTCGGTTCATATTGTGACGCGTTCGGCCTGAATCCCTATCCGGATACGAGCTCGCCCAACGTTTCGACGTTTCCGCAGCACGGCACCGTGACGATGGTTGATTCAAGTAACGGCGAATTCACCTACACCAACAATGGCGATGGCGCGACCAGCGACAGCTTCGTGATGACCGACGCCAGCGACCAGCCCTTCACGGTCAATGTCACGATTGCCGCTCCCACCAGCTCGATCGTCGTTTCGCCCAATGCGCTTTCCGCGATGCAGGCCGGCGCTTCTTTCAGTCAGTCATTGTCCGCGACGGGCGGGAGCGGACCTTATGCGTTCACTCTCGACTCAGGGTCGCCGCCGCCAGGCATTTCGCTGTCCGGCAACACGATCTCGGGTACGCCGACCCAGCGGGGTAGCTACAGCTTTGCCGTAAAAGCGACGGACAACACAGGGGCGACGCAGGTCAAATCCTATTCGGGAACAGTGGCCAATCCCACCTTGACCTTGGCGCCGGCCAGTTCCCAAGGCTCGGTCGGAACCCCGTTCTCCGTCACCTACGCCCCCGGCGGCGGCGTCACGCCGTATCACGATCCGGCGCTTGAGGCTGGCGCCACCCTGCCGCCCGGCCTGACCCTCAGCGGCTTCACCCTCAGCGGAACACCGACGGCGACCGGCACCTATTCGTTTCGGATCGTCTATTATGACAGCAGCACCGGGCCGGGGACTTATTTTCAGTTCGTGCCTGTCACGGTGACTATCGTGGCCGCGCCGCCGTCGATCGGCAGCCTGACGCCCGTCGTCGGTCCGGTAACGGGCGGGACGAGCGTGACCATCGCCGGAACTGGCTTTACGGGCGCAACGGCCGTGACGTTCGGCGGCACGCCTGCGGCCAGCTTTTCGGTTGGCAGCGACACCTCCATCAGCGCTACCGCGCCCGCCCATGCAGCCGGTGCCGTCGATGTGACAGTTACGACCGCGACCAGCGGCACGGTCACCAAATCGAACGCGTTCACTTATCTGCCGCCCGCACCGGTCGCTAATGCAGTCAGCGTCACCGTGGCCTACGGAAGCACCAACAACCCGATCACGCTGAACATCACCGGCGGCGCAGCGACGTCGGTGGCGGTCGGCACGCAGGCGACGCATGGCACGGCGACTGCCAGCGGCACCTCAATCACCTACACGCCGACCACCGGCTATTATGGCGCGGACAGCTTCACATATACGGCGACCAACCCGAGCGGTACCTCCGCGCCGGCGTCGGTGACCGTCACGGTGGCCAACCCGCCGGCGCCGACGGCTGGTGACAAGAGCGGTGTCGCGGTCGCTTACGGGACGGCCACGTCGATCGATCTCGCTTCGGCGATCACCGGCGTCCACAGCAGCATCGCCGTCGCGAGCGGGCCGGCGCATGGCACGACCAGCGTGTCGGGCGACGTCGTCACCTATACGCCAGCGGCCGGCTATTACGGCGCGGACAGCTTCACCTACACCGCCACCGGACCTGGCGGAACGTCCGCAGCGGCAACCGTCAACCTGACGGTTGGCACGCCCGCCGCTCCCGTTGCAGCCGCCAAAAGCGGTGTCGCGGTTGGCTATGGCACGGCCACGTCGATTGACCTCGCTTCGTCGATTACCGGCGTCCACAGCAGCATCGCCGTCGCGAACGGGCCGGCGCATGGTACGACCAGCGTTGCGGGCGACGTCGTCACCTATACGCCAGCGGCCGGCTATTATGGAGCGGACAGCTTCACCTACACCGCCACCGGACCTGGCGGAACGTCCGCAGCGGCAACCGTTAGCTTGACGGTTGGCATGCCCGCCGCTCCCGTTGCAGCCGCCAAGAGCGGTATCGCGGTTGGCTATGGCACGGCCACGTCGATTGACCTCGCTTCGTCGATTGCCGGCGTTCACACCAGCATCACCGTCGCGAGTGGGCCGGCGCATGGCACAACCAGCGTTGCGGGTGACGTCGTCACCTACACGCCGGCCGCGGGCTATTATGGAGCGGACAACTTTACGTACACCGCGACGGGTCCTGGCGGCACGTCGTCGGCCGCTACGGTGAGTTTGACAGTCAGCACGCCTTCGGCGCCGGTTGCGGCGGACAAGAGCGGGGTCGCGGTTGGCTACGGGGCGGTCACGTCGATCGACCTGCTCGGCTCGATCACCGGCGTTCACACCAGCATAGCCGTCGCGAGCGGGCCGGCGCACGGAACGACCAGCGTTGCGGGTGACGTCGTCACTTACACGCCGGCCGCGGGTTATTACGGCGCGGACAGCTTTACCTATACCGCGACCGGACCTGGCGGGACGTCTTCGGCTGCGACTGTCAGCTTGACAGTGGGTGCCCCCCCGGCGCCGACGGTCGTCGGCAAGAGCGGCGTGGCGGTGACTTATCAGACTGCGACGCCGATCGACCTGTCGAATTCGATTACCGGCGTGCATACGAGCATCGCAATTACCACCGCGCCGACCCACGGAAGCGTCAGCATATCGGGCGATGTCGTGACCTATACGCCGGCCGTAAGCTATTATGGACCGGATACCTTTGCCTACGCCGCCACGGGACCTGGAGGTACGTCGGCAGCGGCCTCGGTGCAATTGACGGTCGGGGTTCCGCCAGCGCCCGTCACCGCTGACAAGAACGGGGTCTCGGTCGCTTACGGGATGGCCACGCCGATCGATCTCGCTTCGTCGATCACCGGCGTGCACAGCAGCATCGCCGTCGCAAGCGGGCCGGCGCATGGCACAACCAGCGTTGCAGGTGACGTCGTAACTTACAGGCCGGCTGCGGGCTATTATGGTGCGGACAGCTTTACCTACGCTGCGACAGGCCCTGGCGGGACGTCTTCGGCCGCGACGGTCAGCTTGACCGTTGGCACGCCCCCAGCCCCGACGACTACGAACAAGTCGGTCACTGCTGCCTATGATGCGCCAACAGCGATCGATCTGTCCGTGGCGGTCACCGGCGCCCACACGAGCATCGCCGTCGCGAGTGGGCCGGCGCGTGGCACGACCAGCGTGTCGGGCGACGTCGTCACCTATACGCCAGCGGCCGGCTATTATGGCGCGGATAGCTTCACCTACACCGCCACCGGTCCAGGCGGCACCTCCGCCGCGGCGACCGTAACACTCGCCGTGGCGTCGCCGCCGCCGCCCATCGCGGAACCGACCTCCACGACGATTTCAGGGAGCACGACGGGCAACGGCAGCGCCGCTGAAATTGATCTTTCCGGCAAAGTGAGCGGTGTTTTCACCAGCGTCGAGGTGACGACGCAGCCTCAGCACGGCACGGTGACCATCTCAACCAGTGCAGGGCAAGGTGGCGCGGCGCCAATCGTCACGGCCCGCTACACCGCAGAAGTCGGGTTCCAGGGGATCGACACCTTCCAGTTCGCGGCGATCGGTCCCGGCGGACGATCGGCTCCCGCGACCGTTACCATAAAAGTGGTGGGGTCCGCCCCGGTTGCGCAGAACAAGACGGCCGCCACTGGCGACGGGCAGACTGTAGCGATCGACTTGACCGATGGCGCCACAGCTGGCCCGTTCACGGCGGCGGCGATTGTTAGCGTGTCGCCTTCCGATGCTGCTAACGCCAAACTTGTCGAGGGCGGCAGCGCCGATGCGCGCAGCTATCGTCTCGACGTGACGACCGCCGCGCATTTCGGCGGGCAAGTGGTCGTC
>JBQCEK010000049.1:0-6402 GCA_051960335.1 Sphingomonas sp. | reverse complement strand
TGGTCCTGTTCGTCCAAGCGCTGTCCCCCGGGTCGGTGGGTCGAGCCATTGGCACGACAACCAGCAACCACCTAACCGATGGCCGCGCGAATAACCACATTTGGTCGATTGTAACCATGTTCGGGGGCGACATCGGAACGATTCGGTGATCTACTCGGCAACGGTCAATCAACCAAGGAGGACCGCTTCCATGCAAAACGCGCATCTTTCGGCACTTGAGGCCAAACATGCCGGGCTCGATCGTCTGATCGCCGCCGAGTCGCAGCGTCCGCTGCCCGACTCGCGAACCCTGGCGACCCTCAAGAAGCAGAAATTGCGAGTGAAGGAAGAACTGCTCGCGCTTTGAGCAAACGCCGGCCGGTCGCGAGTGCGCTCGCGGCCGACACCGGCGATCAACGGCAATCGAAAATCACTGTCAGGCTGCGGGCGCCTTGCGGGGGCGGCCGACGGGTTTGCGCGCCTTCTTCGGATCGATCTGCCGATCGAACGCCACGCCGGCGCGGCCAACTGCGGTCCAGGCGATTCGCCCGGAAATCCAGCCGATCCCGCGCACTTCGACCTCGACCGCCGTGTCCGGCTCGATCCCGCCGGGCACTTCGGCCATCAGCCCGCCCGCCGAAAGATTGCGGATGCGGACCTGGGTGTTTTCCTTTTCGCCCTTCAGCCGGAAGCGCGCGGTGAGCAGCAGGCTGTCGCGCGGCTCGTTGCGCTGGGACGTGCCGTCCTCAGCCGCCGCTGCGCGCTTTGCCTCATGCTGAACCTGATCCATTCGTCTCGCTCGGCCGACTGCTGAAGTAACGGGTCTGAAGCGGTTGATAGACCGCCTATCCATTGCCAATGGATTAAGGACCGGATGCGACAATCGCCTGCCTCGGCGCGATGATCAATCCTCGCGGGAGATTTTCTCGTTCCGCTCGTGGCTTTCCTGCGCTTCCACCGTCATCGTCGCGATCGGCCGCGCCTCGAGCCGGGCCAGCGAAATCGGCTCGCCGGTCACTTCGCAATAGCCATATTCGCCTTCGTCGATCCGGCGAATCGCGGCCTCGATCTTCGAAATCAGCTTGCGCTGGCGGTCGCGGGTGCGCAGCTCGATCGACCAGTCGGTCTCGCTTGACGCCCGGTCGGTCAGGTCCGCCTCGCGCAGCGACTCGGCCTGCAGCTGGGAGATGGTGCCCTGCGCCTCGCGCAGGATCGCATCCTTCCAGCTCAGCAGTTTCTCGCGGAAATAGGTTTGCTGGCGCTCGTTCATGAACGGCTCGTCGGCGCTCGGCCGATAGCCGTCTGCCGCAGGTGCGGGCGGTGGTGGTAGTTTTCCGGTTTCGTCCACGCTCTTCAACACCGAAGCCATACATTTCTCCCCGCACGGGATGGACGCGGACGCTGCCCGCGTCTCTCATCCCATCCCGAGCGGGGCTATAGCCATAGCCGGCGCACCTCACAAGCGACTACGCGCGCGCATCTTTTTTCCCCGGCGTCGTGATCAAAATCGCCAAAAACGTCCCGCAACGAAACGTTAACCATGTCTTCGCCCCCACCTGTCCCGAAAAACGACGGGAAGCGCCGGAATGCTTGGTAAACGTCCTTGAACTTAATCCTTTGTTTCTGCCTTCTGCGCATAGGCGATGAAATTCGTCGTCGAACGAAACAGGCGAACATCGCCGTCAACGAGGAAGTGACAGTCATGTCAGTGCGGATGGCCTTGGCGAAATTGTGCGCGTGCGCATGCGGCGGCGCGATTGTCGGCGGTGGCGCGGTCCATGTGGCCGAGCATCCCAACTACTTCGTGAAGCGGCACGTGGCGAAAAAGGCGGCGGTGCGCCGCATCGTCCAGCACACGCCCGTCCGGCGCAAGGTGGTGACGACGCAGACCGCCTGTGCCCCGGCGACCGTCACCGTCACCAGCCAGGGCGCGCCGATCCCGTTGCCCCCCGGTCCCGAGATCGCGACGGGCGGCGGCAGCCCGCCGGTCATCATCGGCGGCAGCGGCGGCTTCGGCGGCGGCGGCTTCTTTGCCGGCGGCTTCTTCGGCGGCGGCAGCACCGGATCGAGCGGCAGCATCGTCATTTCATCCACGTCGAGCGGCGGTTCGTCATCGACGTCGAGCAGCACCGGCGGCGTTTCGAGCACCAGCAGCTCCGGCAACGTCTCCAGCACCAGCAGCTCGGGCAATGTTTCCAGCACCAGCTCGTCGAGCGGCAACGTCTCTTCATCCTCGTCGACCAGCTCGTCGTCTTCGACCAGCTCGTCCTCAAGCACATCGTCAAGCACCAGCTCGTCGACCAGCAGCTCTTCGTCGTCGAACGGCTATGGGTCGAGCAGCCACGGCTGGAGCACCAGCGGCGGCTGGCATCACGGCGGCCACCATCATCCCGGCTCGTCGGGCGGTCCGCCTGCGCCGGTGCCGGCGCCGCCGATGGTGCTGCTGTTCGGCGCAGCGGCCGCCGCGCTGGTCGCGCGCAAACGCTTCGCCGGGCGCAAGCAAGCCGCGGCCTGATCGACTTTCAGAATTCGGGGGGCGGGCCGGAGCGCGACTCCGGCCCGTATTTCATGCGTTGCGCAGCGCGCTCTCGATCTCGGCGATCGGATGGCCGGTCAAATCCTTGTCGAGTTCGGCGATCAACCGCCCGCTGACTTCCTTGTGATAATGCTTGCGTAACTCGCCAAGCGTGCGCGGCGGCGCGACGATGATCAGCTTCTCGAAATCGTTGCTCAACGCGCGCTTGCGCAGCCGTTCGGCCGTTTCCGCCGCAAAGCGATCTTCCTCCAGCTGATGAAAATCGGTTTCCTCATAGGTGCTGCGCCCGTTGCCGACGCTGGAAAACGACGTTCCGGGACCATCGGTGCCTTGATCGCGCGTCGCCGGATTATCCTGCTGGCGCACGCGCTCGACGACCAGGTTGGGATAATCGGCATCACCTTCGTTCCGGAAAAACAGCATCTTTCGGCCGTCCGCCACGACGACGAAGGTGTCATGAGGAACTTGCATGGTCCGCTCTCCTTATCTGTTGGGCCCTTGTCGCAAACGCGCGGGACGCGGCCGGGGTTGCGCGGCTCGCGCGGCCTCGTCATAGCCCGGCCATGCACGACATCCGTTCGATCCGGGACGACCCGGCCGCTTTCGACGCCGCGCTCGCGAAGCGCGGCACTGGCCCGCGCGCGGCCGAGCTTCTGGCGCTCGACGAACGGCACCGCGCCCTGATCACCGAGCTGCAGGCCGGCCAGGCCCGCCGCAACGAAGCATCGAAGGCGATCGGCGCGGCGAAGGCGCAGAAGGATGCGGCAACCGCCGATGCGCTGATGGCCGAGGTTGCGACGTTGAAGGAGCGGCTCCCGGCGCTCGAGGCCGAGGAAAAGGCGCTCGGCGATGCGCTGGCCGAGCAGCTCGCCGCCCTGCCCAATCGTCCCCTGCCGGACGTGCCGGAGGGCGTGGACGAAGCCGCCAACGCGCTGGTCCATGAACGCGGCGCACGGCGTGATTTCGCCTTTTCCCCGCGCGAACATGACGCCATCGGCCCGCTGCTGGGAATGGACTTCGAAACCGGCGTGAAACTCGCCGGCGCGCGCTTTACGCTGCTGCGCGGCCCCGTTGCGCCTCTTTACCGCGCCCTAGGCCAGTTCATGCTGACGACGCTCGCGCGCGATCACGGCTATGAACAGGTCGTGCCGCCGCTGCTGGTGCGCGACGAGGTGGCGTTCGGCACTGGCCAGCTGCCCAAGTTCGCCGAAGATCTGTTCAAGACCACCGACGGCCGCTGGCTGATCTCGACCGCGGAAATGAGCCTGACCAATATCGTGCGCGAGCAGATTCTGATCGAGGAGGAGCTGCCGCTGCGCTTCGCCGCGCTCACGCCGTGTTTCCGCTCGGAAGCGGGCGCCGCCGGCCGCGACACGCGCGGCTTCATCCGCCAGCACCAGTTCGACAAGGTCGAGATGGTGTCCATCACCACGCCCGATCAGTCGGAGGGCGAGCATGAGCGGATGACCACCTGTGCCGAGGGCATTCTCACCGCGCTCGACCTGCCATTCCGGCGGATGAAACTGTGCACCGGCGACATGGGGTTCACCGCGGCCCGGACCTATGATCTCGAAGTATGGCTGCCCGGCCAGGGATCCTACCGCGAGATTTCGAGCTGCTCGACCTGCACCGATTTCCAGGCGCGACGGATGAACGCGCGGTATCGCCCGGCCGGCGAAAAGGCGACTCGCTTCGTCCACACGCTCAACGGATCCGGGCTCGCGGTCGGGCGCACGCTCGTCGCCGTGCTCGAAAACTATCAGAACGAGGATGGCTCGGTGACCATCCCGACGGCGCTTCAGCCGTATTTCGACGGGCTCGATCGGATCGAGCCGGCGCAGTGACGACGCTCCGGCTCGGCATTCGATCGCACGCGCGGAGCATGCGCTGACATGCGAATCCTGCTGACCAACGACGACGGCTATCACGCGCCTGGGCTCGCCGTGCTCGAAACGATCGCACGGGCGCTCTCCGATGATATCTGGGTGGTCGCGCCGACCGAGGAGCAATCGGGCGCCGGCCATTCGTTGACGCTCACCCGTCCGCTCAGGATCCGCCGCTTCGACGACCGCCGCTATGCCGTCAACGGCACGCCCACCGATGCCGTGATGATGGCGATCGCCAAGATCATGAAGGATTGCCCGCCCGATCTGATCCTGTCGGGCGTCAATCGCGGTGCCAATCTGGCCGAGGACGTAACCTATTCGGGCACGGTTTCAGCCGCGATGGAAGGCGCGCTGGCCGGCGTTCGCGCGATCGCGCTCAGCCAGGTCTATGCCCGCGAAGGCATGGGCGATACCGTGCCGTTCGGCGCCGCCGCCGCTTGGGGCGAACGTGTGCTTCGGCCGCTGATCGATGCGCCGCTTGCGCCGCGCACGCTGATCAATGCCAATTTTCCGGCAGTGCCGGCGGATCAGGTGAAGGGTGTTCGCGTCGTCGGCCAGGGGCTGCGCGATTACGGTCGATTGCAGATCGTCAGCAATCGCGATCCGCGCGGATACGAATATCACTGGTTCGGGCTCGGGCCGACGCTGGAGACGCCGGCGCACGCCACCGATCTCGAAGCGATCGGTGACGGTTATGTCGCCGTGACGCCATTGCATCTTGACCTGACGCACCGTGAATCGCTTGCTATGCTCGACGCGGCCTATCGCTGAGGGGGGATGGCATGAAGGGCTTTACGATTTGGCGCGCCCGCTTCGGGCTCGTCGGCGCCGCAGCGCTGCTCGCCGGGTGCATTCCGCAGATGGGCGGGCCGCCGGAACGCTATGATGCGCCCCCGCCCGCGAACCAGCCACCGCCCTATTATCAGCCCGCCGATCAAGAGGTCTCCGCCCTGCCGGCCGCCGCGCCGGCGTGGAAAGCGCATCCCGTGACGCCCAGTGGCCGCGCCATCGCCACGTCGACCTATACCGTGCGCAGCGGCGATACGCTGCGCGCCATCGCCAATCGCACCGGTGCCGGCATCCTCGCCATCGCCCGCGCCAATGGCATTGCGGCGCCTTACAGCGTCACCGCAGGCCAGCGCCTGACCATCCCCGGCGGCCGCTATCATCAGATCGCGCGCGGCGACACCGGCATCGCCATCGCCCAGGCTTACGGCGTGCCCTGGTCGCAGATCGTCGATGCGAACGGGCTGACGGAGCCTTATCTGCTGCGCACCGGCTGGCGATTGCTGATCCCGGGCGGCGGCCCGACCGGCACCGCCCCAAGCACCGCCGCCGAGCGCGCAGCCGCCTTCCATCTCGACGTCGATGATCTCGTAACCGGCAGCGATCCCGCTATCGCCGAAAATCGCGCGCCCGCAGCGCCCACCTCGTCGCCGCGCCGCGTGCTTGCCTCCACCACGCCGATCACCACGCCGTCGCGCCTCGTCGGCGGCTTCTCATGGCCGGTGCGCGGGCGCGTGGTGACTCCGTTCGGCCCCGGTGCGAGCGGAACGCGCAGCGACGGCATCCAGATCGCCGTGCCGCGGGGAACGCCGGTGCTCGCCGCCGCCGACGGCGTGGTCGCCTATGTCGGCAGCGATATCCCCTCGCTGGGCGGGCTCGTCATCGTCAAGCACGGCGACGGCTACACGACGGTTTACGGCAATGCCGAAAAGCTGCTGGTGCAGCGCGGCCAATCGGTGAAGCGCGGTCAGGAAATCGCCGTCTCCGGCGAAACCGGATCGGCCGATCGCCCGAGCCTCCATTTCGAGATTCGCAAGGGCCGCGATCCGATCGATCCGCTGGGCAAGCTTTCAAGTTGAACATCGCGCGCGGACGCGCTGGAAATGTTGGAAATTTGCTGCCACACCGCGCGCCATGCAGGATGCGCTCGCGACGTTAAACCAGCCGGTTCACCATCGCCTCTTGCCGCCTCTTGTACAAAAGCGCGCGACACTC
>JBQCEK010000048.1:0-16160 GCA_051960335.1 Sphingomonas sp. | reverse complement strand
GGCGCCGGGCGGCAAGACGCTGCAACTTGCCGCGGCGGGATGGGACGTAACGGCGGTCGATATTTCGCAAAGTCGTCTGGCGCGACTTCACGACAATCTCGCGCGCACCAGCCTGTCGGCGAACGTCGTCGCCGCCGATGCGCTCGGCTGGTCGCCGCCCGCGCCGGTCGATGCGGTGCTGCTCGACGCGCCGTGCAGCGCGACGGGCATCTTTCGCCGCCATCCCGATGTGCTCCACCGCGTCCGCCCTGCGGTGATCGCCGAGGCGGCGTCGCTGCAATCGCTGCTGCTGGCGCGCGCCGCCGACTGGGTGAAGCCGGGTGGGGTACTGATCTACGCCACCTGCTCGCTCGAGCCGCAGGAAGGCGAACGACAGGTCGATCGTTTCCTCACCGGCCATGCCGATTTCGCCATCGAACCGCCACGTGCCGGGGAACTGCCGGAAGGTTTGACGCCAGACGATGAGGGCTGGCTTCGCCTCCTTCCCGGCGCGCTGGAAGGACAAGGCGGCTGCGACGGCTTTTTCATCGCAAGGCTGCGACGCAAGGGCTGAGCGCCGCTTGCGGGCGGCTGGCGTCATGCTACATGCGCTAGCCATGACCAAGCCCGTCCGCATCGCGCCCTCCATCCTCAGCGCCGATTTCGCCAAACTGGGCGAGGAAATCCGCGCCATCGAGGCGGCTGGGGCCGATTGGATCCATATCGACGTGATGGACGGGCATTTCGTGCCCAACATCTCGATGGGCCCGGTGGTGGTGAAGGCGCTGCGCCCGGTGACCAAACTGCCCTTCGACGTCCATCTGATGATTTCGCCGATCGACGCCTATCTCGACGCCTTCGCCGAAGCGGGCGCGGACACCATCACCGTCCATCCCGAAGCGGGGCCGCATATCCACCGCAGCCTCCAGCACATCAAATCGCTCGGCAAACGCGCCGGCGTGGTGCTCAATCCCGGCACCCCGGCAAAGATGCTCGATTATCTGATCGACATGGTCGATCTGGTGCTGGTGATGAGCGTCAACCCCGGTTTCGGCGGACAGCATTTCATTCCCAGCCAGTTGCGCAAGATCGAGGCGATCCGGACGATGATCGACAAATCCGGCCGCGACATCGACCTTGAGGTGGACGGCGGCATCGATCCCGAGACGGCACGCCAAGCGATCGCCGCCGGCGCCGATGCGCTGGTCGCCGGCACCGCGACCTTCAAGGGCGGACCAAGCCATTATGCCGCCAACATTCGCGCCCTGAGGGGCGGGTGAGCGGCAAACCGACGCCAGAGACCGCTGCTGATGGCATCGAGCAAGGCAAGCGGCTGATTCGCCTGGGCGGCGACAAGGGTCTGTCGCTGGCCGAGCGTCTTTCCGAACGTTTCGCGCGGCTGACCTGGCGAACGCCGATTCACGCGCTCCGCCTGCGCGGGCGTTATCCGCTGAAGCTGATCGCGGTGCCCGAGGACCCGTTCCTCGGCGACGTGCGGCGCGGCAACGCGCTGATGAAGGGCATGCTGACGATCGCCGGCGAAGGCCGCCCGATCGATCGGATCGCTCTCGCCAATCCCGATTGGTCGCCGCGTTTCGCCGATCATCTGCACAGCTTCGCCTGGCTGCGCGACTTGTCGAGCGTCGCGACGCGCGCGCAGGCCGCGCCGATCGCCGAATATCTGATGCAGAAATGGCTCGATGTGCATGCCGATCACGTCACCGAGCCGGCGTGGCGCGCCGATCTGGTGGGCCGGCGCATCCTGTTCTGGGCGGCGCACGCGCCGCTGATCCTGTCGTCGACCGATCTGATCTACCGATCGGCGGTGCTCAATTGCTTTGCCCGCAGCGCCCGACACATCGATCGCGGCGCGGAAAAGATGCCGGTCGGCGTGCCGCGCATCGCCACCTGGTGCGGGGTGATCGCCGCCGGGTTGCTGATTCCGGGGGGAGAACCGCGCCGCGCGGGCGGCGAAGCGGGGCTCACCAAGGCGCTGGAAGCCTCGGTGTACGACGATGGCGGCACCGTGTCGCGATCGCCGATCGCCCAGATCGACATCATCATGCTGCTGACCATGCTTCGCCAGGCCTATGCCGCGCGGCGCATCGATCCGCCGGCGTCGATCGAGACGGTGGTGGCGCGGATGGTGCCGGCGCTGCTCGGCCTCACGCACGGCGACCGGGGGCTTTCCAGCTGGCAGGGCGGCGGGCCGGTGCCGGCCGAGCGGCTCGACCAGATCATCGAGGCGACCGGCATTCGCACGCGCCCGCTGCGCCAGGCGCGCGATTGGGGCTATCAGCGGCTTGCCGCGGGCAAGACGGTGCTGATGATCGATGCGGCGCCGCCGCCGATCTCACGACTGGTGCGCACGGGATGCGCCTCCACGCTGGCGTTCGAACTGTCGGACGGGCCGGCGCGGATCGTGGTCAATTGCGGCGGCGCGCGCACCGCCGTCTCGCAAGCGCCCGCCGAGCTCGTCGCCGGGCTGCGCAGCACCGCCGCGCATTCGACGCTGACGCTCGCCGACAGCAATTCGACCGCGGTGATGCCCGATGGCACGCTGGGCAAGGGCGTCGGCGAAGTCGAACTGACCCGCGAGGAGAGCGACGGCGCCAGCCGGCTGGAGGCGAGCCATGACGGCTATGCCCGGCGCTACGGTTTCGTCCACCGGCGGCAATTGGTGATGACCAGCGACGGCCGCGAAGTGCGCGGCGAGGATATGCTGCTGCCCGCGGGGCGGCGCCGGAAACTTGCCGCGACGCCGTTTGCCGTGCGCTTCCACCTCGGCCTCGGCGTGCAGGTGTCGCCCACCGCCGATGGGCTTGCCGCGCTGCTGCGGCTGCCGGGCGGGAACGTGTGGCAATTCCGCTGCCGTGGCGGCGCGCTGGCGGTGGAGCCGAGCCTGTGGATCGATGGCGAGGGCCGGCCGCAAGCGACTCAGCAACTGGTCGTCTCCGGGGAAGCCCCGGCGGGCGGCGCGAATGTCAGCTGGGTCTTGAAGCGCGCGGGCTGACGGGCCACAGGGGCGCCATCCAGCCTTTTGTCGGAGCCCCCCAATGACCGAAATCACCATCAAGCGCGCGTTGCTATCGGTTTCCGACAAGACCGGCATCGTCGATCTCGGCAAGGCGCTCGCCGCCAGGGGCGTGGAGCTGGTTTCGACCGGGGGCACGGCCAAGGCGCTGCGCGACGCCGGGCTGACGGTGCGCGACATTTCGGACCTGACGGGGTTTCCCGAGATGATGGACGGCCGCGTCAAGACGCTGCACCCCAAGGTTCACGGCGGCCTGCTCGCGGTGCGCGACGATGCCGCGCACGCCGCAGCGATGAAGGAGCATGAGATCGGCGCGATCGATCTGGTGGTGGTCAATCTCTATCCGTTCGCCCAGACCGTCGCGAAGGGCGCTGCGCGCGACGAGATCATCGAGAATATCGATATCGGCGGCCCGTCGATGGTGCGATCGGCGGCCAAGAACCACGCCTATGTCGCGATCGTCACCGATCCGGCCGATTATGCGCTGGTCGATGGCGGCACGACGACGCTCGACGACCGCAAACGGCTCGCGGCCAAGGCCTATGCCGCCACCGCCGCCTATGACGCGGCGATTTCAGCGTGGTTCGCCTTCGCCGATCAGGGCCAGGCGTTTCCGGACACGCTGTCTGTCCCGCTGAAGCGCGCCGATACACTGCGCTACGGAGAGAATCCCCACCAATCGGCAGCGCTTTACCTGCCGATCGGCCCGGCCGCGCGCGGCATCGCCCAGGCAAGCCAGGTGCAGGGAAAGGAACTGAGCTACAACAATCTGAACGACGCCGATGCTGCGCTCGAACTGCTCACCGAATTTCGCGACGGGCCACCGACCTGCGTGATCGTGAAGCACGCCAATCCCTGCGGCGTGGCGAGCGCCGACACGATCCTCGATGCCTATACGGCGGCGCTGGCGTGCGATTCGGTATCCGCATTCGGCGGGATCATCGCGCTCAACCGCCCGCTCGACGAGGAGACCGCGGCGGCGATCAGCGACATCTTCACCGAGGTGGTGTGCGCGCCCGATGCGTCCGAGGCGGCCAAGGCGGTATTCGCCAAGAAGAAGAATTTGCGCCTGCTGCTGACCGGCGACCTCTCCGATCCGGCACGCCCGGGGCTGCAGATGAAATCGATCGCCGGCGGGATGCTGATCCAGTCGCGCGACAATGCGCTGATCGAGGGCGCGCTGAAGGTCGTCACCACGCGCGCGCCGACGCCGCAGGAGCTGGCCGACTGCCGTTTCGCCTGGACGGTCGCCAAGCACGTCAAGTCGAACGCGATCGTCTATGCCAAGGACAATGCCACCGCCGGCATCGGCGCGGGGCAGATGAGCCGAGTCGAATCGGCGCGGATCGCCGCGTGGAAGGCGAAGGACGCGGCCGACAAGGCCGGCTGGGCCGAACCGCGCACGATCGGCGCGGCGGTGGCGTCCGACGCGTTCTTCCCCTTCGCCGACGGGCTGCTGACCGCGGTGGAGGCGGGCGCGACGGCGGTGATCCAGCCGGGCGGATCGATCCGCGACGACGAGGTGATCGCGGCGGCCGACGCGGCCGGGCTGGCGATGGTCTTCACCGGCATGCGGCACTTCCGGCACTGATCGGACTGCGGCGCCAGCGCCGCGATTCAACTAAAGCGCGCCTAAGCCGGCAGCGTCGCCTCTTCGGCACCGGGCAGTTTCTTGAACAGCGTTCGATCTTCGGGGCCGAACGCCCAGCGCCAGATGACGAACAGATAAGCCCCGGCGATCGCGGGAATGCCGAACACCAGCTCGGCCCATTCGAACCGGTGCGGCAGCGAGGTAAACATCGTGCCGACCGCGATCGCCGCCAGCGCCGCCCAGACCAGCGGCCAGCGAAAACCCGTCACCGGGGCATGGACGATGCCGCGCAGCAGCCACGCCTTGAGCGCCGAGCTGAACGCCACCGACACCATCAGCGCCACCGCCGGCCCCGCCGCCTGGAAATTGGTCGGCCAATGCGCCGCGCGCATCGCCAGGATCAGCGCGAAGCTCAGCACGATCTGCACGCCAAGCATCACCAGCGAGATCATCAGATTGCGGTGGCGGGCGACATAAACCAGCGCCGATTCGCAGACCGTGCCGGTCGAGGCGAGCACTTCGGCGATCAGCAGGAACGCCATGGCCGCGGTGCCGGCGACGAATTCGGGGCCGACCACGCCCATCACCGCCTTGCCCGGAATCGCGCCCATCAACGCGATCACCGCCTGCGCCGCGATCGTCCAGAAACCAACCTGGCGCACCTGATTGGCGACCGCGGCATAATCGTTCTCCGCCAGGCTCGCGGTGATCACCGGGCCCATCACCGGCTCGAAGCTGGTCTTCAGCTTCTGCGGCAGCGAGGCGACCTGCTGCGCCATATAATAGATGCCGACGATCTTCGGCGCGAACAGCAGGCCGAGGATGAAGCGATCGACGTTGCGCGTGCCCCATTCGATCGCATCGGCGCCGGCCAGCGGCACATTATGCCGCGCCAGCGCGAGCAGCGGCCGAATCCGCGGGCTCCATCCGTGCGGCAGGCCGTAGCTCCGCACGAACGGAATCAGCGAGGCGATCATCGCCGCCGCCATCGAGGCGACATAGGCGAGCACCAGCCCGTCGTGGAACGAGACATAGGACATCACCCACGCCCCGATCGAGATCGTCCACGGCTCCACCACGGCGCGCGCCGTCACCGTCGCCTTCACATTGTGCTGGTAGGCGAGCGCGGCGAGGCTGACATCGGACCAGGCACTGGCGAAGATGATGCACGGCAGGAAGCGATCGAGCCCGTGGATGTCGCTATCGGGATACATCGCCTGCGGGAAGGCGATCAGCACCGCGCTGGCGATCATCGAGACGACGAAGGCGACCGCCATCGCATCCCAGACGACATGGACATGCGGGCGATCGGTTTCGCTCAGCGCCTGCGCGAGGCCGCGCTTGAGCCCCAGCGTCGCGACCAGCGCGGCAAGCTCGACGACCACCACCGCCAGGGCGAAACGCCCGACCAGATCGGGCCCGTAGATGCGCCCCGCGATGAACAGGAACGGCATGCGCGCGACGAGGCGCATGACGAACCCCGCGACATTGGTCCGCCCGCCCTTGGCGAGCGCCGCGATGTCGTCGGCCTGATCGCTCACCGACTGATAGCTCCATCCGTTCGCCCTGAGCCTGTCGAACGGCGCATGCGGGACCTCTCAAATCGTGCTTCGACAGGCTCAGCACGAACGGGGGAGTGGTGGCATGGCCTCAATGCGCCGCCCCCCAGCTCTTGCCTGTGCCGATCTCCACGCCGAGCGGCACCGAAAGCGTTACTGCCGGCTGCGCCGCGGTCGCCATCACGCGCTCGATCACGCCGCGCGCCTTGTCCGCATCGCCCTCGGGCAGTTCGAACACCAGTTCGTCATGCACCTGCATCAGCATCCGCACGTTCGGCAGTCCCGCTTCGACGAGGGCCGGCCCCATCCGGGTCATCGCGCGCTTGATGATATCGGCGCTGGTGCCCTGGATCGGCGCGTTGATCGCGGCGCGCTCGGCGCCCTGGCGCTCGTGCTGGATCTTGGATTTGATCCTCGGGAAATGCGTCTTGCGGCCGAACAGCGTCTCGGTGAAGCCGCGTTCGCGGACCTGCTCGATCGTCGTCGCGATATAATTGTTGATGCCGGGGAAACGCTGGAAATAGGTGTCGATCATCGCCTGCGCCTCGTCCGGCGTGACGTCGAGCCTGCCGGCAAGCCCCCAGCGCGAGATGCCGTAGAGGATCGCGAAGTTGATCGTCTTGGCGCGCGCGCGGGTGTCGCGATTGACCTCGCCGAACAGCTCGGTCGCAGTCATCGAATGGATGTCGTCGCCATTCTCGAACGCTTGGCGCAGCGCCGGCACGTCGGCCATGTGCGCGGCGAGGCGGAGCTCGATCTGGCTATAGTCGGCAGCGAGGATGACATTGCCCGGCTCGGCGACGAACGCGTCGCGGATCTGGCGGCCGACTTCGGTGCGGATCGGGATGTTCTGCAGGTTCGGGTCGGTCGAGGACAGCCGCCCGGTCTGCGCGCCGGTGAGCGAGTAACTCGTGTGGACGCGGCCGGTTTCGGGATTGATCTGCGCCTGCAGCGCGTCGGTATAGGTGGATTTCAGCTTGGAGAGCTGGCGCCAGTCGAGCACCAGCCGCGCGATCTCCGCGCCCACGCCCGAGTCCTTGTCGGCCGCCAAGCGCTCCATCTCGTTGACGTCGGTCGAATAGACGCCCGACTTGCCCTTGCGCCCGCCCTTCAGGCCGAGCCGTTCGAACAGCACATCGCCCAATTGCTTGGGGCTGCCGATCGTGAATGGCCCGCCGGCGCGATCATGGATCGTCTTTTCCAGGTCGGCGATCTGGTGCGCGAACTCGGTCGAGAGCTTGGCCAGCGCCTCGGCATCGACCTTGACGCCATGCCGCTCCATCCCCGCCACCACCGCGGCAAGCGGGCGATCGACCATCTGATAGACGCGCGTGCCGCCTTCGGCCGGAAGCCGCGCCTTGAAGCGGTTCCACAGCCGCAAGGTAACGTCGGCATCCTCGGCGGCGTAGCGCGTCGCGGTCTTGAGATCGACTTCGTGGAAGCCGAGCTGCTTCTTCCCCGTGCCGACGACGTCCTTGTAGGCGATGCAGCTATGCGAGAGATGCGTCGCGGCGAGCTCGTCCATGCCGTGGCCGTGCAGCCCGGCGTCGAGATCGAAGCTCATCAGGATCGTGTCGTCATACGGCGCGACATCGACGCCGCCCCACGCTTCATAGGCACGCCCGAGGACGATCAGATCGTATTTGAGATTGTGGCCGATCTTGAGGACGCTTTCGTCCTCGAACAGCGGCTTCAATTTGGCCAGCGCCACATCGCGATCGAGCTGCACCGGCTTTTCGGCGAACATGTCGCTGCCGCCATGCGCGAGTGGGATATAGCAGGCGAGGTTGGGCGCGAGCGCCATCGACACGCCGACCAGCTCGGCGCGCGTCGCATCGACGCCGGTCGTCTCGGTATCGATCGCGACCCATCCTTGGTGCCGCGCAACGGTGATCCAGCGATCGAGCGCGGTTTCATCGACCACCGTCTCATAGGCGTCGTGATCGCACGGCGGCTCTTCGGGCAGCACGACATCGGCCGCCGGCGCCGCGGCGACGGGCGGATCGGCAACCGCGCCCAGCCGGGCGAGCAGCGACTTGAAGCCGTGATGCTCGAGAAACGCCTTCAAGGGCGCTTCGGGAATGCCCTGAAGCGCGAGCTCTTCCAGCGGATGCTCCAGCGGCACGTCCCGCGCGAGCTCGACGAGCTTGCGGGAAAGCCGCGCCATTTCGGCATGCTCGATCAAATTGTCGCGCATCTTCGACGGCTTCATGCCCGGTGCGGCGGCGAGCACCGCTTCGACATCGCCATATTCGTTGATCAGATCCGACGCGCGCTTCGGGCCGATGCCGGGAACGCCGGGCACGTTATCGACGCTGTCGCCCATGAGCGCGAGCACCTCGCCCAGCTTGTCCGGCCCCACGCCGAACTTCTCGACGACATGATCCGGGCCGAGCCGGCGGTTGTTCATCGTGTCATAGAGATCGAGGCCCGGCTCGATCAGTTGCATCAGATCCTTGTCCGAGCTGACGATCGTTACTTGCCAGCCCTGCGCCAGTGCCGCCTTGGCGTAGCTGGCGATCAGATCGTCGGCTTCCCAGCCGTCCTCCTCGATGCACGGCAGCGAGAAGGCGCGCGTCGCATCGCGGATCATCGGGAATTGCGGGATCAGGTCTTCGGGCGGCGGCGGTCGGTGCGCCTTGTACTGATCGTACATCTCGTTGCGGAAGGTGTGGCTCGACTTGTCGAGGATCACCGCCATGTGGGTCGGCCCGTCGGCCTTGTGCAGCTCATCGGCGAGCTTCCACAGCATCGTCGTATAGCCGTAAACCGCGCCGACGGGCTCGCCGCGGATGTTGGTCAGCGGCGGCAGGCGATGATAGGCGCGGAAGATGTAGCCGGAGCCGTCGACCAGATAGAGATGGTTGGGCATGTCGCCGGGGGGTCTAGCCCAAGCGCCGCCAACGACAAACTAGTTTGCGCCGTGACCCGCCATTGCGCGCCCATCCTGTTGCGCAATCGCCATAGGCCGCTCATCATGCGAGGCGACGATTGCGCGGGCAACGTCCTGAATCAGCTTCTGGCGATCGCGCACGCTTTGCGTCCCGTCGCCGATCATCACCGCCACCGTGTACATCCGTCCATCGGGAGCGGTGAGGATGCCGACATCGTTGAACCCCGCGGTGCGGCGACCCCAATCCTGGCCGGTGCCGGTCTTGTGCGCGATTTGCCAGTCGTCGGGCAGCGGATATTTGAGCCGCGCCCAGCCGGTCTTGCACGCGGCCATCGTCGCCAGCATCCACTGCGTCGATGCCGGCGACAGCAATTCGCCGCGCACCAGCCGCGCCAGCGTATCGACGATCGCATCGGGCTGCGCGCCATCCGACGGATTGGCGGCATAGGCGTTGAACGCCGCTTCGCGCACGGCGGGAGAGAGCCGCGCCCGCGCATCCTCGAACGCCAGGCCGATCGAATATTCGGGCCGCCACGTCAGCCCGGCGGTCGCCGCCTGCTTGTATTTTTCATCGGGGCCGACGCGGATGCCGACGATTCCCTTGCGCGCGAACATCGCCTCGGTCGCGCGGCCGCCCCCGGCGGCTTTCAGGATGCGATCATTGGCGGTGTTGTCGCTGGTCGTCAGCGCACGGTAATCGAGATCGCCGATCGTCGTGTGATAGCCGTCGCCCTTCATCGCCAACACCGCGATCGGCTGATGGAACACCGTCAGGTCGTTGCGCGTGACGCTGATCGGATCGCTGAGCCGAAGCTGGCCGCGATCGACCGCATCGAGCATCGTCATCGCGACCCACAATTTGCTGACGCTTTGCTGCGGCATGTACAGATCGCCGTGGCTATGCGCGGTCCAGCCTTCGCCGACGCTTTGCACGGCGATGCCGACACGCCCGCCGAATTGCGCGGTGAGCGAGGTCAGCGTCGCTTGCAGCGCCTGCGGCGGGCGCGGATGCGGCCGCGCGACGGGCACCGACATCGCCACGCTGTAGGATTGGCGCGGCGGCGTCATCGTCGCCATGCCCGTGCCGCCGACCAGTCCGTCGGATTTGCACCCGAGCAGCGCCGCCGCCGCCATCAGCGCCGCCACCGCCCGGCTGCGCACCCGAATTTTGTGATCGACCCGCATTACGCTACCCACGCCCCACCTAATTGGCGGAATCATGCGGTTTTACGGCTTAACAGGATATAGCGGATCGCCCAGCCTGCGACGAATGCCATCGCCAGTGCGGCGAAACGAGGGGAATGATGCAAGGCTTTGATTTTCCGACACTCGGTGCGCTGCTGTTCATCGCCTCGCTGGTCGCGATCGCGACGCACAGGCTGGCGCTGCCCTATAGCGTCGGGCTGGTGGTCGCCGGCGTCGCGCTGGCCTTGCTCGCGCCGGGCGTGTCGCCACCGCTGACGCCGGAACTGATCTATTTCGTCTTTCTGCCGCCGCTGGTGTTCGAGGCGTCGATCCAGATCCCGTGGAAGCCGCTCCGGCGCGAGCTGCCGTTGCTGATCGCACTCGTCACGCTGGGCGTCGTCGTCGCCGCCGGCGTGGTGGCGGTTGGCATGCACTGGCTGGTGGGATGGAGCTGGATCGGCGCTGCATTGTTCGGCGTGCTGATCGCCGCAACCGACCCGGTTTCGGTGATCGCCGCGTTCAAATCGATGAAGGTCGAGCCGCGGCTTCACCTGCTGGTCGAGGCCGAAAGCCTGCTCAACGACGGCGTCGCGGCGGTGGGGTTCGCGGTGCTGCTGGGCATTGCCGGCGGCGGCGGCATTACGGCCGGTGCGCTGGGCGGCGAGTTGCTGTTCACCGTGTTCGGCGGGATCGTCGCCGGCGCGGCGGTGGCGCTGCCGCTGATCCTGATCGCGGGGCGAACCAGCGACCGGCTGGTCGAGATCACGCTGACGATGCTGATCGCTTACGGCGCCTTCCTGCTGGCCGAGCATGTCCACGCCTCGGGCGTGCTGGCGACGCTCACCGCCGGGCTGATCGTCGGCAATTACGGCTTTCTCGGCGCAATCTCCGACGATGGCCGGGCTGGTGTGCAACATCACTGGGAGTTCGTCGCGTTCCTCGCCAATTCGATGATCTTCATCCTGATCGGCGGGCGCGAGGCGTCGATGCCGATCATCGCGGTGATCGAGGCGGCGGCGGCCGCAACCGCGCTGTCGCTCCTCGGGCGCGCCGCGGCCGTCTATCCCGTCATGGCGTCATTCGCCCGCACCCGGCTGCAGGTTCCGTGGAAATACAAGCATGTATTGTTCTGGGGTGGACTGCGCGGCGCGCTGGCGCTCGCGCTCGCGCTGGCCTTGCCGCCGTCGATCCCGGAGCGGGGAACGATCATCGTCGTGGCGTTCGCGGTGGTCGCCTTTTCGATCTTCGTCCAAGGGCTGACGATGCCCTGGATGATCCGGAAGCTGGGCCTGACGCGCGGCGAGGAAGAAGCCGACACGCCAGCCCCACCGGCGACGATCCACTAAAGGGGCAGCACCGCGCCGCCGTTCAACGATGCTCCTCGCGCAGCGGGCGCGCGAGCAACGCGTGGATCACCTCGGCCACCGCGGCCCCATCCAGCAGCGCGCACACCGCCTCGGCCACCGGCATGTCGATCCCCGCCGCCGCAGCGGCTTCGCGCAGCACCGGCGCGGTGAACGCACCTTCGGCAACGGTCCGGCGATCGGCGAGAAGCGCGGCTGCCGGCTTGCCCTGGCCAAGCCCGACGCCGAGGGAGAAATTGCGAGAGCTGGTCGATGAACAGGTCAGCACCAGATCGCCGAGCCCGGACAATCCGGCAAGCGTTTCGGCGCGCGCGCCTTTGGCGAGCCCGAACCGCGTCATCTCGGCGAATCCCCGGGCGATCAACGCGGCGCGGGCGTTCTGGCCGAGCCCCGCGCCCTCCACCACGCCGCAAGCGATCGCCAGCACGTTCTTGACCGCCCCGCCGATCTCCGCGCCGATCACATCGGACGAGGCATAGGGGCGGAACGCCGGGCCGGCGAGCCGATCGGCAAGCCGATCGCGCAAATCCCGATCGGTGCAGGCCAGCGTCACCGCGGTCGGCAGGCCGGCGGCGACTTCGTGCGCGAAGGTTGGCCCCGAAAGCACCGCGATCGGCGCATCGGGCAGAACATCGCGCGCAATCTCGCCGACCAGCTGGCGCGTGCCGGCCTCGATCCCCTTGGCGCACAGCACGAGGGGCGCCCGGCTGCGCGGCAGCTGCGTCAGCACCGCGCGAACATGCTGCGCCGGAGCGACCACCAGCAAGGCATCGCAACCGGCCAGATCGTCCAGCGATCCTGTCGCCTCGATCGTCGGCGACAGCGGCACGCCCGCCAGAAACAGCGGATTTTCGTGCCGATCGTTGATCGCCGCGACGACCTCCGCCTCGCGCGCCCACAGCCTCACCGGCCGATCGCCGCGCGCCGCCACCTGAGCAAGCGCGGTGCCCCAGGCGCCGCCGCCGATCACCCCGATCTTCATGCGCTTTTCCTCATGCCTTGACGCCAGCGCCTCGGGCGCGCTCCGCCCCCGGATCGAGCGGCCAGCGCGCACGCGCCGGCACGTCGAGCGGATCGACGAGCCCCGCTGCGAACCGCTCCACGCCCGCCCAGGCGATCATCGCGGCATTATCGGTGCACAGCCACGCCGGCGGGGCAACGAAGCGCATCGCGCTGGCCGCGGCAAGATCGCTGAGCGCCCCGCGCACCGCGCCGTTCGCCGCCACGCCGCCCGCGACGACCAGCGCGGTCGCGCCGTCCGCCACGTCCACAGCGCGCGCGGTGCGATCGAGCAGGCAATCGATCACCGCCTGCTGAAACGACGCCGCGATGTCTTCCGCCGACCAATTCCCGGTGTCGCGCGCGCGCAGCACCGCGCTTTTCAGCCCGGCAAAGGAGAAATGCGGCTCCGCGCTGCCCAGCAACGGGCGCGGCAAGGGCACCGCCCTGGCATCCCCCCGCGCCGCCGCCGCCTCGACTCGCGGGCCGCCCGGAAACCCAAGGCCGAGCAGCTTGGCGGTCTTGTCGAAGGCTTCGCCGGCGGCATCGTCGATCGTCGTCGCCAGCCGGCGGTAGCGGCCGACGCCTTCGACGAACAGCAATTGGCAATGCCCGCCCGCGACGAGCAGCAACAGATAGGGGAAATCCAGATCGCGATCGGCCAGGCGCGGCGACAAGGCGTGACCTTCGAGATGGTTGACCGCGATGAGCGGCTTGCCCGCCGCATGAGCGAGCGCCTTTGCCGTCATCAGCCCCACCATCACCCCGCCGATCAGCCCCGGCCCGGCGGTGGCCGCCACGGCATCGACATCGGCCAGCGCCACCCCGGCCTCGGCCAGCGCCTGCTCCACCAGCGGCGCCAGCATCTCGACATGCGCGCGCGCGGCGATTTCGGGAACGACGCCGCCATAGGGACGATGCGCCGCCTCCTGCCCCGCCAGCCGGTGCGCCAGGATCGTGCGATCGTCGCGGACCAGCGCCGCGGCGGTTTCGTCGCAACTCGATTCAAGGCCAAGGATCAGCGCCATCGCGCTTTCTCTAGGGATCGTGCCGCGAAACGGCAATGTCGCCGCGGCCAAGGCCACGCGCCGGTTCAAGGATGGCTCTGGCACGCGCCGCGATCGCCCGCTAGCACTGGCGGCGATGTCCAGCCCTCGTCTCCGTCTCGGCACGCGCGGTTCGCCGCTCGCGCTCGTTCAGGCCCATATGGTGCGCGATGCGCTTGCCGCCGCTAACGGCTGGGCGGCCGAGGACATCGCGATCGTCACGGTGAAAACTACCGGAGACCGCGTGCAGGACCGCGCGCTGGCGGAGATCGGTGGCAAGGCGCTGTGGACCAAGGAGCTCGATCGCGCCTTGCTCGACGGGGCAATCGATTGCGCGGTGCATTCGATGAAGGACGTCGAGACGATCCGGCCCGATCGGATCGCGATCGCCGCGATGCTGCCGCGCGCCGATGTGCGCGATCGGATCATCGGCGCGCCCTCGATCCAGGCGCTCCGCCACGGCGCGGTGGTGGGCACCAGCTCGCCGCGGCGTAGCGCTCAATTGCGCGGGATCCGCCCCGATCTGGAAATCGTGCTGTTTCGCGGCAATGTCGATACGCGCCTCGCCAAGTTGGCGGCGGGTGAGGTCGATGCGACCCTGCTGGCCGCCGCCGGTCTCGATCGCCTGGGCCGCGGCGACATCGGCGTCGCGATCCCGATCGAAACCATGCTGCCGGCCCCGGCGCAGGGCGCGGTCGGCATCGAAGCGCGCGCGGAGGATGATGCGACTCGCGCCGCGCTGGCCGCGATCGACGATGCCGCCACGCACCGATGCGTGACCGCCGAGCGGGCGCTGCTCGCCGCGCTCAACGCGGATTGCCACTCGCCCGTCGCCGCCCTCGCCACGCTGGACGGCGATCGGGGACGGATCGAGGCGCGGCTTTACGCCGCCGATGGCAGCGCTTCGGTGAGCGGTGCTTGCAACGGAGCGGACGAGGTGAGCGCGGCGGCGCTTGCCGACGATCTGCTCCGGCGCGCCCCGCCCGCCATTCGCGCGCTGTTCGGCGCATGAGCCGGCCGATCGTCGTGCTGCGCCCCGAACCGGGCGCGCGCGCGACGGTGGCGCGGATCGAGGCGCTTGGGGCGCACGCGGTCGCTGCGCCGTTGTTTGCCATCCGTCCCCTGCCGTGGACGCCGCCCGATCCCGGCGATCACGACGCGCTGGTGCTGACCAGCGCCAACGCCGCGCGCATGGCCGGCGCCGGGCTCGCTCGCGTGGCCGCGCTTCCCGCCTTCGCGGTCGGCGCGGCGACAGCGGCGGCGGCGCGCGACGCGGGATTGGCGGTGGAGGCAATCGGCGGCGGAACCGGTGCGCAACTGATCGACGCGCTCGATCGGCGCGGGCTGCGCCGCGCGCTGCTGCTTCACGGTCGCGATCACAGCACGAGCGTCGGCGGGCCGATCAGCCATGCCATTGCCGTTTATGCCAGCGATCCCGTGCCGATCGAGCGCACACGCCTCGCCGTGGCGGAAGGCGCGGTGGTGCTGCTCCATTCGAGCCGCGCGGCGGATCGATTCGCGGCGCTGGTCGATCATTTCGGCCTTGCCCGTGGCCAGATTCGCCTCGCCGCCCTCAGCGACGGGGTCGCCGCATCGGCCGGCGCCGGCTGGGCGGCCGTGACGACCGCCTTGCAACCAAACGACGACGCCTTGCTTGCCGCGGCGGCGCGGTTGACCGATTGACCGGCGACGATGGCGCAGGGATAAGGACATGATGGCCAGCGACGATCCTTTCCAGGCGGCATACCGCCGCCGCGGCACCGGTTGGCGCGGATTCGCGGTTCTCGCGATGATCGCCTTCCTTGCCGGTATCGCCGTAATGGCGCTGGCGAGCCGCTATTATCCCGATTGGCTGCCGTGGACGGCGACGCCGGCCACCGTCGCGCCGGTCAAGGCGACCGCCGGCAGCGCAGCGGCACTGAGGGAACGCCCGCTCACCGGCGCGGATTTCGATGCGCTCGCCGCGCGTGAGGCGATGCTGGCGGGCCAGCTTTCCGATCTGGAGGCGCGCACCGCAACTGTTGACCGCGAAGCCGCCGCCGCCGCCGGCAACGCCACGCGGGCCGAGGGGTTGCTGGTCGCGTTCGCCGCGCGCCGCGCGCTCGATCGCGGGCTGGGGCTGGGCTATATTGAAGGGCAGCTCCGCCAACGCTTCGGCGCGGCGCAACCGCGCGCCGTCGCCACGGTGATCCTGGCGTCTCGCGCGCCGGTGACGCTCGGCGATTTGCGCATGGGCCTGTCGACCATCGGCCCCGATCTCGTCAGCGGCGGCCGGAACGATTTGATGGCCGGCTTGCGCAATTCCTTCGCCAATTTGATCGTGCTTCACAAACAGGGCGCGCCTTCGCCGCGCCCGACCGATCGGCTGCGGCGCGCGCGCCAGTTGCTGGAAGGCGGTCAGGTTTAGGCCGCGCTGGCCGAGGTCGCGCGCATGCCCGGCGCTTCAAAACCGCATCGCTGCACGCAGGCGGCGCACCGCTCTGTCGATGCGCGTCATGCGCTCGACGACA
>JBQCEK010000047.1:0-2980 GCA_051960335.1 Sphingomonas sp. | reverse complement strand
AGCCCGGTGAGCGCGCCATAGCCGAGGCCGCTCCTCCCCAGCGCGACGCCGAGCAGCGGCAGGCCGAGCACGACGATCACGCCGAGCACGGCGGTGAAGGCGATCGCGGCGGCGACGTCGTCGCCATCGGCATCGATCACCGGCGCGACCGCGGCGATCGCCGAATTGCCGCAGATCGAATTTCCGCACGCGACAAGCAGCGCCATCCGATAGGGCAGGCCGATCACGCGCCCGATCGCGAAGCTGGCGGCAATGGCGAGGATGACGATCCCCGCGATGCCGAACAACAGCGCCGGGCCGGCGGCGAGCACGGTCGCGGCGCTGACTGACGCGCCGAGCAGGACGACCGCAACCTCCAGCAGCAGCTTCGCGCTGGTTTCGACGCCATGCCGCCAGCGCTCGCCGGGCGTCCACAGCGTGCGCAGCGCGACGCCGAGCAGGATGGCGAGCACCAGCGCCTCGATCCAGGCGCGACCGAACAGCGCGCGCTCGATCCGTTCGCCAAGGAACGAAGCGGCGGTGATGGCGATGCACAGCGCGATGCCGGGCAGGGGACGGATGATGTGGCGGTGAAAGACCATGACGGACAGATGGCCGGCGCCTTCAATCAATAAAATCTCGAAATGTTGCTCATTTTGATCGATTATGTTTATGAGTTGCCATGACGCTTGAGCAGCTTCGCATCTTCATCGCCGTCGCCGAACGCCAGCATATGACTCGCGCGGCTGAGAGCCTGCACCTCACGCAATCGGCGGTCAGCGCGGCGATCGCGGCGCTGGAAGCGCGGCACGACGTGCGCTTGTTCCACCGTGTCGGCCGCGGCATCGAATTGACCGAGGCGGGACGGGCGTTCCTGGGCGACGCCCGCGCCGTGCTCGATCGCGCAGCGGTGGCGGAGCAAGCGCTGGCGGATCGCGGCACGCTGATCCGTGGCCGGCTGGCGCTGGTCGCCAGTCAGACGATCGCGAGCTATTGGCTGCCCCGCTTTCTCGCGCGATTCAGCGCGGCGCATCCCGGCGTGGCGATCGAGCTGGCGATCGGCAACAGCAAGCAGGTCGCCGAGCACGTCGGGGCTGGTGCGGCCGAACTCGGGTTCGTCGAGGGGCTGATCGACGATCCGGCGCTGGCGCGGTGGCCGGTCGGCGGAGACACGTTACGCCTGGTCGGCGCCGATGCCGGCGTTGCGGCCGACATCAAGTCCCTCAGTCGAGCGCGCTGGGTGATGCGCGAGCGAGGTTCGGGGACGCGCGCCAGCCTGGAAGCGGCGCTGGCCAGCCTTGGCGTTGCGCCGGAGGACCTCGACGTGGCGATGACGCTGCCGTCGAACGAGGCGGTTCGCACCGCGGTCGCTGCCGGGGAGGGGGTTACTGGCCTGTCGTCGCTGGTGGTGGAGCCGCTGATCGCGCTGGGGCGGCTGCATCCGATCGCCATCGATCTGGCGCCACGGTCTTTTTATGGCCTGCGGCACAAGGAGCGTTACCGAAGCCGCGCCGGCGACGCCCTGTTGGAATTGATCGCGGCTGGCTGACGCTCAGGCGACGGTGGGTTTCCACGGGCCCGTGATGACCGTCGCCTCGACGCAGCCCGAGCGGAGCGTGCGGCGGAAAAGATCCATGTCGAGCGTTTCGATGAAGACGCAGCCGGTCGCCTTGTGATCACTCCAGACGACGCGGGCCATATTGGGTTCGGCATCGGGCAGTCGCAGCCAGACAATGCTGTCCGGCGCGAGGCCGTGGACATCGACGCGGAAGCCGAAGCGGGAGATGTCGATCAGCCGCGTTGGCGTCGCCTGCTGCCCCTGCTCGCGAAGCGCGACCTTGACGTCGGTCGCCACTCGCTTGCTTCGCCGCGCTTCGCTGGTCCGTCGCGCCGCTCGTGCCGTTGCCATAATCAGATCATCCCCCACGACGAGCGGTCCGCCTAGGCACGGGGTTCCTAATATTTCGCACAGCGCGTCCGAGGTCTTCCCGCAACGCAGCAAATGCGCTACGGGGCCGCGCAACCACGCTTCCTGCAAATCGAGTATTTTCGAATGAGCCTCCGCAATGTGGCCATCATCGCGCACGTCGATCATGGCAAGACCACCCTGGTCGACCAGCTTTTCCGCCAATCGGGCACCTTTCGTGACAATCAGCGCGTCGAAGAGCGCGCGATGGATTCGAACGACCTCGAAAAGGAGCGCGGGATCACCATTCTCGCCAAGCCGACCTCGATCGAATGGGACGATCACAAGGGTAACAAGACCCGCATCAACATCGTCGATACCCCCGGCCACGCCGATTTCGGCGGCGAGGTCGAGCGCATTCTGTCGATGGTCGACGGCGTGATCCTGCTGGTCGATGCCGCCGAAGGCGCGATGCCGCAGACCAAGTTCGTCACCGGCAAGGCGCTCGCGCTGGGCTTGCGCCCGATCGTGGTGGTCAACAAGGTCGACCGTTCGGATGCGCGCATCCAGGAAGTGCTCGACGAGGTGTTCGACCTGTTCGTGTCGCTCGAGGCGACCGACGAGCAGCTCGATTTCCCGGTGCTCTATGCCTCCGGCCGCAACGGCTATGCCTCGACGGACGAGAACGCCCGCGAAGGCACGCTGACGCCGATGTTCGAGACGATCGTGAGCCACGTGCCCGCGCCGAATGTGGATGTGGACGCGCCGTTCACCTTCCTGGTGACGCTGCTCGATCGCGACAATTTCCTCGGCCGTATTCTCACCGGCCGGGTCAATTCGGGCACGGTGAAGCTCAACCAGCCGATCCACGCGCTCAACAATGACGGCAAGGTCGTCGAGACCGGTCGCGCGTCGAAGCTGATGTCGTTCCGCGGACTCGATCGCGTACCGGTCGACGAAGCCAAGGCGGGCGACATCATCTCGATCGCCGGGCTGACCACCGCGACCGTCGCCGACACGATCGCCGATACCAGCGTCACCGAGGCGCTGCACGCGCAGCCGATCGATCCGCCGACCCTGTCGATGCGCTTCGCC
>JBQCEK010000046.1:0-22201 GCA_051960335.1 Sphingomonas sp. | reverse complement strand
GATCTTGCGCTGGTTGTATTTCTGGCGAAGCAACTGGATCAGTTCAATCGCGTCATCGCGGTACCGCTCAGGCGTTAATGTGGGAGCAAGCGTTTTCGGATCGTTCAGCGGAAACGACCGGCCAGCGCCGCGCTGATCCCATTGCACGACGGTGAAATAATCCTCCCACGGCCGCTGGAACGACCAGGCCATCGGCATCTCGACCGCGCCGGGGCCGCCGTGGACGAACAGCAGGATCGGATTGTCGCGATCGGCGCCGCGCACGCTCACCGCCTGCGGCACGCCGCCGAGCGTCGCGGTGAAATCGTCCTGCACGCCGCGCGGCGTCACGATCTTGTCGAGCTGGGCCACCACCTTGCGGCCGGGCGCATAAGGATCGGCTGGCGGCCTGGATTGCGCCTGCGCGGGGGCCGACGCCAGCAACGCAGCGGCAAGCACAACAAGACGAATCATCGCGACTCCGAGACGGGTTTATGTAAGCAACACACTAACGCCGTCCGGGTGGAAAGGCAAACGCGGCTCGACGCATCGGCGCGGTGCCGCTAGAGCGCGCGCGATGACCAGGATTTCCGATCGCCGCACCTTCGCGATCATCTCTCACCCCGATGCCGGCAAGACGACCTTGACCGAGAAGCTGCTCGTCGCCGGCGGCGCGATCCACCTTGCCGGCGAGGTGAAGGCGCGCGGAGCGAACCGGCGCGCGCGATCGGACTGGATGAAGATCGAGCAGCAGCGCGGGATTTCGGTCACCTCGTCGGTGATGACGTTCGAGCGCGAGGGGATCACCTTCAACCTGCTCGACACGCCGGGCCACGAAGACTTTTCGGAAGACACTTACCGCACGCTGACCGCGGTCGATTCGGCGGTGATGGTGATCGACGCGGCACGCGGCATCGAGGCGCAGACGCGCAAATTATTCGAGGTGTGCCGCTTGCGCAGCGTGCCGATCATCACTTTCGTCAACAAGGTCGATCGCGAGGGCCGCGCGGCGTTCGAGCTGCTCGACGAGATCGCCGACGTGCTGGCATTGGACGTCTGCCCGATGAGCTGGCCAATCGGCATGGGCGGCGAATTCCAGGGCGTTTACGATATCGCGCACGATCGCGCCGCCCGCCCCGAAGGGCCAAGCCGCGAGTTCCTGGGAAAGATCGAAGACTCGCCCGCGTTGCCGCAAGACGTGCGCGACGAGATCGAGCTGGCGTCAGCCGGCTACGCCGCGTTCGACGAAGAAGCGTATCGGCACGGGGATCTGACGCCGGTCTATTTCGGATCGGCGCTGAAGGATTTCGGCGTTGCCGAACTGATCGACGCGCTCGCGCGCTACGCGCCGGGGCCGCGCCCGCAACCGGCCGAGCCCGCGCCGGTATCGCCGGACGGCGATGAAGTCACCGGCTTCGTGTTCAAGGTGCAGGCCAATATGGACCCGCAGCACCGCGACCGCATCGCGTTCATGCGGCTGTGCTCGGGCACGTTCAAACGCGGCATGAAGCTGACGCCGACGGGCCACGGCAAGCCGATCGCGGTGCATTCGCCGATCCTGTTCTTCGCGCAGAATCGCGAGCTTGCCGACGAAGCCTTCCCTGGCGACATCATCGGTATTCCCAATCACGGCACGCTGCGGGTTGGCGATACGCTCAGCGAAAAGGCCGATGTGCGCTTCACCGGCCTGCCCAATTTCGCGCCGGAAATCCTGCGCCGCGTCGCGCTCAAGGATCCGACCAAGACCAAGCAGTTGCGCAAGGCGCTCGACGACATGGCCGAGGAAGGGGTGACTCAGGTCTTCTATCCCGAGATCGGATCGAACTGGATCATCGGCGTGGTCGGCCAGTTGCAGCTCGAGGTGCTGATTTCGCGGCTCGACGCCGAATATAAGGTCGCCGCGGGCCTGGAGATGGCCCCGTTCGAAACCGCGCGGTGGATTTCAGCGGACGATCCCGCCGATCTGAAGGCGTTCATGGATCTCAATCGCGGCGCGATGGCCAAGGATCGCGATGGCAACCCCGTCTATCTCGCCAAGACCAATTGGGACGTCGGCTATGTCGCCGATCGCTATCCCAAGGTGAAATTCGCCGCCACGCGCGAACGCTGACCCTTATTGATGCCAGCCGCGCCGCAGCGGCTTCACCGCCAGCAGTATCAGCACCGCGGCGATCACATAGAAGCCGAGGCACAGGACCGCCGCGTTGCGCAGCGCATCTGCGGCATAGGTCGCCGTCATCGCGTCGGACAGCCGGCCCATCAGCCACGGGCCGACGCCAAGCCCGATCAGATTGTTGATCAGCAGGAAGCTGGCCGAAGCTGTGGCGCGCATATGCGGCGGCACGAGATGCTGGACCGCGGTCGTCACCGGGCCCAGCCACAGGATGTTGAGCGCGTTCGGGATCAGCAGCAGGAACCAGGCGAGCGTCGGCGAGCCGGAGAAGAGCATGCCGGCCGCGAAGGTTGGCGCGGTCACCGCCCAGGCGATCGCCGGCAGCTTGGCATACCAGCCATGATCCGCCGGGCCGAGCCGATCGGCAAACCAGCCGCCGGCGAAAACGCCGATCGTACCGCCGATCAGCAACAGCGACCCCATGAACTGGCCGGTGGTGATGAGATCGAAATGGAAGCTGCGGATCAACACCGAGGGCGTCCATAGCGCCAAGCCGTAGCCCGTCAGCGAGCTGCATCCTGCAGCGATGGCCATCAGCCAGAAGGCGGGTTTTCTGGCCAGCAAAGGAAAGACAGTCGCGAGCGGGGTTCGCTCTGCCGGCGCCGCGCGATGCGGCACGTCACGCACGATCAGGCGAAAGATCGGCGCGAGGATGATCCCGGCGAATCCGACGATATAAAAGGCCGTCCGCCACTCGATCGCCGAGGCGATATAGGCGCCCAGCATCGTGCCGGCGGCAAGGCCGATCGGAATGCCGAGCGAATAGACGGCGAGCGCGCGGGCGCGACTTTTCGGGGGAAAATAATCGGCGATCAGCGCGTAGGACGGCGCAACGCCGCCAGCCTCTCCGACGCCGACGCCGAGGCGATAGAGAAACAGCTGGCCCACCCCGGTCGCCGTGCCGCACAGCGCGGTGAAGGCGCTCCAAACCGCCAGACTGCCGGTGATCACCCAGCTGCGGCTCGTGCGGTCCGCCAGATAGGCAAGCGGGACGCCGAGCACCGAATAGAGCATCGCGAAGGCAAGGCCGCCGACCGCGCCGAATTCGGCATCGGTGAGATGCAGGTCGGCCTTGATCGCGGGGGCGAGGATGCCGAGGATCTGCCGATCGAGGAAGTTGAAGGTGTAGACGATCAGCAGCATCGCCAGCACCAGCCGGCGATAGCCCTTGCCGGTGGATTGCTCGGTCATCGGCTCCCTCTCCTCGAAAACGAGCGGGCCGGATGTTCCGTCGTGGAGCATCCGGCCCGCCCTTGTGCCGTTAGTTGTCGTTCCGGTCCAGCGTTCAGAACTTCGCCGTCGCGGTCAGCAACACTTGCCGCGGATTGCCGTAGAAGGCGTCCGCCACGCCGTGCAGGCCAAGGGTCGATTTGTACGACCCGTCCGGATTCTGCGAGACATAATTGTAGCCGGCGATGATGTAATGCTTGTCGAGGATGTTCTTGGCGTGGACGCCGATCGAATAACGATCGTCGTCGAAGCTGTAGGTCAAATTCGCGTCCCACAAGGCGTAGCCGGGCTGATCGAGCCAGGGGATCGGCGTCTGGAACTGATAGGTCTTGCTGCGATAGGCGACGGTCGTCGAGAAATCGACGCGATCGGCGCCGACCGGCAGCGACGCGCCCAGCGTGCCCGACAAGGTCCATTTCGGCGTGTTCTGGAACACCTGCGTCTTGTGGACATCGTTGCCGAAGGCATCGATGAACTTGTCGAACTTGGCGTCGATATAGCCTGCCGTCGCGGCGAAGTTGATGCTCGATCCCGGCCCGGCGAAGTCGCGCGCCAGCACCGCGTTGCCCTCGAACTCGACGCCCTTCATCGTCGCCTTGCCGGCATTGGTAGTGATGCCGATGAAGGTGTCGTTGATGCCGTCGCCATTGGTGTCATAGCCGATCGAGCCGGGGATCTGCACGTCCTTGTAATCGGCGTAGAACCCATCGAGCGCGAAGGTCAGACGGCGATCGAGCAGCGACGCCTTCCAGCCGACCTCATAGCTGTTGACGCTTTCCGGCTTGAACAGGAGGAAGTTGTAGATTTCCTGATACTCGCGGACGCCGTCATGGTTGGTGTCCGGGGCCGCGGCTGCGCTGCCGCGCGGATCGAAACCGCCGCCTTTGAAGCCCTGCGAATAGCTGGCGTAGAAGAGATTGTTCGGATTGGCCTGGAAGTTGAGCGAGACGCGCGGCGTGAAGCGGCGGAACAACGCGCGGCCGCGGAAGTCGGTGGCGGTGGCGATCACGACGGCGTCGCCGCCGAACTGCGGCGAGGTGCCGCCGAGCTTGGTCTGCTTGATGATGTGCGACTTGCGCTCGTCCCAGGTGTAGCGGCCGCCGACTTCGAGGCTCAGCCGATCGGTGAAATTATAGGTGAAATCACCGTAGAAGGACGAGGTGTTGGTCCGGACGTCGCCCGCCGTATAGGCGTTGTAGCCCGACAGCCCGAACAGATCCCCGGTCGGGAACAACAGCACGTCGAATGCGGTCGAGGCGTCCGCATCGAGATAATAATAGCCGAAGATGCCGTTCAGCTTGTCGCTCGAATAGAGCAGCTGGAATTCCTGGCTGATCTGTTCGTTGCGATAGACGGCGGGCACATCGACGTCGGCCGTCGGCCCGCTGTCGAAATCGATCGGCGTGTAGGAACGATCCTTGCGCCACGCACTGATGCTCTTCAGCGTCACATTATCCGAAAGCTGGGCCTGCGCCGTCATCGCCAGGCCGCCGGCCTGAACGTCTTCTTTCGGATTGTTGAGCCCGGCCTCGGTATCATAAACATTCTTGAGGGGCGGCTCGCCGGTTACGAAATCGGGGAAGATGCGGTGGCCGTTCTTCGGATTCGACCGATCATGGGTGAAATCGCCCGACAGGCGGATGAAGGTGCCACTGTTGGCCCGGCCCATCTCGATCGTGCCGCGCGCCGCCCAGATATCCTTGTTGTAATTGTCGATGCCGAGATAGGTGTTCTCGCCGAAGCCGTCGTGACTCAGCCGGGCGACGGCGGCGCCGACGCGGAACATGTCGCTGATCGGCGCGCTGACCGACACAACGCCATCGGCCTCGTTATAGCTGCCATAGGTCGCCTTGGCCTTGACCTGCAGCTGATCGGGCAGCCGGGCGGTCACATATTTGATCGCACCGCCGATCGTGTTGCGCCCGTAGAGCGTGCCCTGCGGCCCGCGAAGCACCTCGATGCGCTGCACATCGTAAATGTCGAGCAACGCGGCTTGCGGGCGATTGAGATAGACGTCGTCGATATAGACGCCGACGCCCGCCTCAAAGCCGGGCACCGGATCCTGTTGGCCGACGCCGCGGATGAAGGCGGTGAGCGTCGAATTGGTCCCGCGCGACGGCGTGAGGGTGACGTTGGGCGTCGTCTTCTGAAGATCGCCGATGTCGCTTGCGCCCGATTGCTCCAGCTGCTGGCTGGTGAAGGCGGTGACGGCGATCGGCGTGTTGAGCAGCCGTTCGCTGCGCCGCCGCGCCGTTACCACGATATCGCCCGCGCCACTCGCATCGGCGGCCTGATCGGCCTGAGTCGGCGCATCGGCGGCGGCGGCGGTATCGCTGGGCGCCGTTTGATCCTGCGCGAAAGCGGGCGCGGCGGCAAAGGCGAGCAGCGCGGCGCCGGACGAAAGCAGCGTGCGGGTGCGAATCAGGCGTGACATTGGTCGATCTCCCCTCCTGTGGCACACCCCATTTGGGTGGGGTTGTGCAGCGGTTGCCGAGCCTATACTGAAACCTGAACCGGGTTTCAACTTGGATTGGGGGAGGAGCGCAAAATATGGCCAGCGAGCGTGTCCCAAAGGTCACGGCGGCGGCGCAGGCGAGCGCGGGCAAGGCGCCACGCACCGAACGCGGCCGCAAGACGCTGCGCGCGATCCTCGACGCGGCTGCCGCCGAATTCGGCGAAAAGGGGTTTCACGAGGGATCGATCAGCGGGATCACGCGCCGCGCCGGCGTCGCCCTGGGCAGTTTCTACACCTATTTCGATTCGAAGGACGCGGTGTTCCGCGCGCTGGTTCGCGACATGTCCGATCAGGTGCGCGATCGCGTCGCCCCGGCGCTGCGATCGGCGCCCGATCAGATCGCGGCGGAACGCGCCGGCCTGCTCGAATTTCTCGAGTTCGTGCGCGGGCACAAGGAAATCTATCGGATCATCGACGAGGCCGAGTTCGTCGATCCCGACAGCTTCCGCGCACATTATGCGACAACCGCCGATCGAATCGCGCAACGTCTTCAGGCGGCGGCCGAGCGGGGCGAAATCCGTCGCGACGTCTCCGAAATCCATGCCTGGGCGATCATGGGCATGAACGTGTTCCTCGGCCTGCGATACGGCGTATGGGGCGATGATCGTTCGGCAAGCGAAGTCGCCACCACCATCGCCGACATGCTCGCCCGCGGGCTTGCCGTGCCGCCGGGCCAATGACGCTCGATCGGTTCGTCGATGCGCAGCGCCCCGTTTACGCCGCCGCGCTCGCCGAACTTCGCAGCGGCGCCAAGCACGGCCACTGGATGTGGTTCATCTTCCCCCAGATCGCCGGCCTGGGACAGAGCCCCACCGCGCGCCATTATGCGATCGCCGATATCGACGAAGCACGCGCCTATCTGGCGCATAACGACCTGGGGCCCCGACTGCACGAGGCGACCCGCACGCTCTGCCGCAACGCGGCCGGCAAGAGCGCGGCGGCGATCCTGGGTGCGATCGACGCCATCAAGCTGCGATCGTCGATGACCCTGTTCGAAGCGGCGGCTGACGGCGACGACGCCAGCGACTTCACCGATTGTCTCGATCTTTTCTTCGGCGGCCAGCGTGATCAGGCGACGATCGAGCGGTTGCAGCGCTGATCGTTCGTCGCGCGGCTATTCGGCGGGGGCCTCTTCCGCGGCCACCACCGCCGCCTCGGACGGGGGCAAATGGCCCCAGCGGATCAACGACCAGATCCGCTCGTGGAAATAGAACAGAAAGATCTTGGTAAACACCTCGGTGCCGGCGATCGCGCCAGCCGCGCCGGTATTCCCGGTGTAGATGTAGCTGAGCACGAAGGTGTCGATGCTGCCCAGCGCGCGCCAGGTCACGGCCTTGACCAGCGAGCGCGGATGGCTTTCGACGCCCCGGAACAGGAACATGCGACCGTCAGCCCGTCTGCGAGGCGGGCGTGTTGACGCCCATGCTCTGCAGGTAACGCTTCACGTTGCGCGCCGCTTGCCGCAGCCTCTGTTCATTCTCGACCATCGCGATCCTGACGTACCCTTCACCATTCTCTCCATAGCCGACGCCGGGCGCGACCGCGACCTTGGCATGGGTGAGTAATTGTTTAGAGAACTCAAGACTACCTAGATGGGCTAGCGCCGGGGGCAAAGGAGCCCAGGCGAACATCGATGCCGGCGGGGCCGGGATCTCCCATCCGGCGCGCGCGAAGCTTTCCACCAGCACGTCGCGGCGCTTGTGATAGAGCTCGCGGTTCTTGTCGACGATGTCCTGCGGGCCATTGAGCGCGGCGCAGGCGGCGGCCTGGATCGGCGTGAACGCGCCGTAATCGAGATAGGATTTCACCCGCGTCATCGCCGCGATCAGCTTCTTGTTGCCCACCGCGAACCCCATCCGCCAGCCGGCCATCGAATAGGTCTTGCTGAGCGACGTGAACTCGATCGCCACGTCCTTCGCACCCTTCACCTGAAGGATCGAAGGCGTCGGCTTGCCGTCATAATAAAGCTCGGAATAGGCCAGATCGCTGAGCAGCCACAGGCCATGTTCCTTGGCGAACGCGACGACTCGCTCGTAAAATCCCAGATCGACGACTTCGGCGGTCGGGTTCGACGGATAGTTGAGCACCAGCACGCTGGGGCGCGGCACGGTGAATGCCATCGCGCGCTCGAGGCTGTCGAAATAGGCCTCATCGGGGGTTGTCGGCACCGCCCGAATCGTCGCGCCGGCGATGATGAAGCCGAAGGTGTGGATCGGATAGCTCGGATTGGGCGCGAGCACGACGTCCCCCGGCGCGGTGATCGCGGTGGCGAGGCTGGCGAGCCCCTCCTTGGAGCCCATCGTCACCACGACCTCGCTTTCGGGATCGAGATCGACGCCGAACCGGCGGCCGTAATAATTCGCCTGCGCCTTGCGCAGCCCGGGAATGCCCTTGGACTGCGAATAGCCATGCGCATCGGGCTTGCGCGCGACTTCGCAGAGCTTTTCGATCACGTGATCGGGCGGCGGCAGATCGGGATTGCCCATGCCCAGATCGATGATGTCCTCGCCCGCCGCCCGCGCCGCTGCCCGCATGCCGTTGACTTCGGCGATGACATAGGGCGGCAATCGGCGGATACGGTAGAACTCGTCTGACATGCGGCAGGGCTCCGGTGCGCGGCGGACATCGCCTGTCGCACATGCGTTAGGTATACGGACAGCAGGCATGGCTTGCCAGAGGAGATGAGAGTGGCCGAGACGAACCAAGGGCAAGCTGCGGCGCCGACGCTGGAAGACATGCAGCACTGGACCTGGGTGATGGGCCGCGCGCAGCAGATGATGCTCGAACACGGGCTGGAGACGCTGCAACAGACCCCGGCCGTGCCGACCATCCCCGGCTTCACCGACAAGGCGACGATGGATCGCGCCCAGGCGTTCTGGACGGACAGCATGAAATTGTGGCAGCGTTTCCTGGTGCCCGGCACGGACACGCCGAGCGACGAGCCCAAGCCGGACAGGCGCTTCCAGGCGCCCGAATGGCGCGAGAATCCGGTGTTCGACTGGATTCGCCAAAGCTATCTGCTGATCGCCGATCACATCCTGCGCGGCGTCGATGCGCTGGAAGGGGTCGAGCCCAAGCAGAAGGAGCAGTTGCGCTTTGCGGCAAAGAATTTCGTCGATGCGATGAGCCCGACCAATTTCCCCGCAACCAACCCCGAAGTCATTCAAAAGACGATTGAAACGCGCGGCGAAAATCTGCTGAAGGGCCTGCAGAACATGCTCGCCGATCTCGGCAAGGGGCAGTTGACGCACACCGACACCAGCGTGTTCGAGGTCGGGCGCAACATCGCGACCACGCCGGGCAAGGTGATCCATCGCACGCCGCTTTACGAACTGATCCAGTACGCGCCGACCACCGATCGCGTGCTGAAGACGCCGCTGGTGATCTTCCCGCCCTGGATCAACCGTTTCTACATCCTCGATCTTCGGCCCGAGAAGAGCTTCATCAAATGGGCGGTCGATCAGGGGCTCACCGTGTTCGTCGTCTCGTGGAAATCGGCCGATGCGTCGATGGGCGACGTGGTGTGGGACGATTATGTCGGCGCGCAGATCGATGCGATCGATACGATCCGCGATCTGCTCGACGTCGAAGCCGTTCACGCGATCGGCTATTGCGTGGCGGGCACCACCCTCGCCGCGACGCTGGCGGTGTTGGCGGCGCGCGGCGAAAGCGGGAAAGTGGCGAGCGCGACCTTCTTCACCGCGCAGGTCGATTTCGCGCGCGCCGGCGATCTCAACCTGTTCGTCGACGACGAGCAGATCAAGCTGCTGGAGGCGCTATCGCCCGAAGGCTTTCTCGACGGGCGCTATATGGCGGCAACCTTCAATCTGCTGCGCGGCCGCGACCTGATCTGGAACTATGTCACCAACAATTATCTGCTGGGGCAAGATTACGCCCCGTTCGATCTGCTGCACTGGAACGGCGACACCACCAACCTGCCGTCGAAATGGCATCTGAGCTATCTGACCGATCTCTATCGCGACAATCTGCTGGTTACGCCCGGCGCGCTGTCGATCCAGGGCACGCCGATCGACCTCACCAAAGTGATGACGCCGAGCTACATCCAGGCGGGACGTGAGGATCATATCGCGCCGCCCGAGAGCGTGTGGACGATCACCAACCACTTCAGGGGACCGTTGAAATTCGTTCTCGCCGGCTCGGGCCATATCGCCGGCGTCGTCAACCCGCCGGCCGCCGGCAAATACCAATATTGGACCAACGACAAGCCGTCCGGATCGCTGGCCGATTTCATTGCCGGCGCGACCGAGACGAAGGGCAGCTGGTGGCCCGACTGGATCGGCTGGATCCGCGAACAGGATGCCGATGAGGCGCCCGTCAAGGGCGGCCGCAAGCCCGGCAAGGGCAAGCTGAAAGCCATCGAGGACGCGCCCGGCAGCTACGTTCGCCAGCGCTAACAGGCGCTGGCTTCCAGTGCCTGGCAGTGTTTCGCGTCCGTAATGTTGCAGTGCACAATTTTTCTTGAACTTGGCCCTTCGACTTGCTATTGTGCAATGCAGCAATGAGCAAGGAGTCGATCATGGCGAGCAAAGGCCCCACGCCCGCGACCGCAGCCAAGACCAAAAAGCCCGCTGTGCGCACGCCGCGCAAGGCGCCGGCCCCTGCGCCCAAGCAGGCGACGATCCATGTCGCCCAGCCGGCCGCGCCCGTTGCTGCCCCGAAAGCGGCCGCCAATCAGCCCGCGCCGACGACGCCCGTCGTGCCCGAGGCTCCGCCGGTAGAAGCCGCGATACCCGCACCGAAACTGATCGAGACGATCGCCGCCGCCGCGGCGCCCACCCTTTCCGAGGACACAGAAATCATGGAAGACACCGTCAAGAAGACCGCCGCCAAGGCCCAGACCCTGTTCGCCGAGTTCAACGATCGCGCCAAGGCCGCGATGGAGAAGAGCGCGAAGGCGTTCGAGGAAATGAACGATTTCGCCAAGGGCAATGTCGAAGCCGTCGTCGAATCGTCGAAGATCGCCGCCAAGGGCTTCGAGACGATCGGCCAGGACGCCGCCGAATATGGCCGCAAGCATTTCGAAGGCGCCACCGCCGCGATGAAGTCGTTCGCCAGCGTCAAGTCGCCGACCGATCTGTTCAAGCTGCAGAGCGATTACATGCGCTCGGCCTTCGATTCGCTGGTCGCCGAGACCTCGAAGAACGCCGAAGCGATGCTCAAGCTGGCCGGCGACGTCGCCCAGCCGCTGTCGAGCCGCGCCGCGGTTGCCGCGGAAAAGATCAAGATCGCCGCGTAACGGGCGAGAGCCCGTTGTTCGGGCGTTGATAAAGGGGCGGTCGTCTTTCGGGGCGGCCGCCTCTTTTTTTGTTAACCTCGATTCTGTCGAAATAGCGCGTCGATTGCGCGACACCCCTTGCCCTTCGGTGCCGGGCTGCCATATTTTCGCATTCACGATGTCGATCGATCCCCTCACCCCGCTGGCGGCCGGCCCGGACGCCGGCGATGACGACGACGATGGCGCGGCCGGCACCGGCCTCGCCACGAAGACGCTGACGCGCACAAAAAAGCCGACGCCGTACCGGGTGCTGATGCTCAACGACGATTACACGCCGATGGAATTCGTCGTGCTGTGCCTGCAACGCTTCTTCCGCATGGGGATCGAGGACGCGACCCGCGTGATGCTGCACGTGCATCAGAAGGGCGTCGGGGTGTGCGGCGTGTTCAGTTACGAGGTCGCCGAGACCAAGGTCAGCCAGGTGATGGATTTCGCCCGGCAAAACCAGCACCCGCTGCAATGCACGCTGGAAAAGGCCTGAGCGCGCGGTTGCCTTAGCGGGCAGGCGGCAGCCAGCTGAGATCGAGATTCTTGTAGCGATCGACGAAATTCGCCGCGCGGGCGAGCGCGCGTTCGTCGCGAATCGTCAGCCGGCCATTGTCGCGCGCGATCAACCCATCCTGTTCGAGCTGGCGGAACATGCGATTGACGTGGACGGCGGTGAGCCCGGTCGCGTCGCCAATTTCTTCCTGGGTCAATCCCAAGGCGAAGCTGTCGCCGGTCGATCGATCGGCGATCCGCCGGCGATTGCGCATCTCCAGCACGATCGCCGCGACGCGCGCCTTGGCCGCCGTGCGCCCCAAGGCGGCAAGCCGATCCGTCAGCGTCATGCGCTCGATCTGGTTATAGACGACCATCAGCGCCGCGAGCCGGGGGTGATCGACCACCAGCCGGGCGAGCGATGACTTTTCGAACGGACAGACGGTGCAATCGGTGAGCGCGGTGATGTTTTCAGGCGCGTCGCGATAGACCAGGCTGGAAATGCCCAGCATGTCGCCCGGGAACAGGAAGCGAAGGATCTGCCGGCTGCCGTTGTCGAGCAGCACATAGCTCATCATCGTTCCCGATCGCAGAACGAACAGCTCGTTCGCCGGATCATTTTCCCGCATTAGCACCGCGCCGCGCCGCAGGTGGCGCTCGCGCTCCTCCAGCCGCCCCAGCGTCTCACGCTCGGCGGGGCTCAACTCGATCAGGTCGCTGAGTCGATCAGCGAAACAACTTGCCGGCACGCGGTGAAGCCCCCTTTGACGTGAACGTCAAAGCAGGGCGCGAGCGGGCACGCATTAAAATCGATCAATCGATCGAACGCATTATGCTGGCCTTGCGTGGGCGAGCCGACCGGTTAGAAGCCGGGAGATGGACCGCATTCTCATTCGCGGCGGCAACCGTCTGTCGGGCCGTCTTCCGATTTCCGGCGCCAAGAACGCCGCGCTGACGCTGATGCCCTGCGCCCTGCTGACCGACGAACCGCTGACGCTGCGCAATCTGCCGCGATTGGCCGATGTCGATAGCTTCGGCCATCTGCTCAACCAGCTGGGCGCCTCGACTCAGATCGAAGGTGCGCGGCCCGAGGATTTCGGCCGGGTGATGACGATCCGCGCCGGCAAGCTGACCGCGACCGAAGCGCCCTATGACATCGTCCGCAAGATGCGCGCGTCGATCCTCGTGCTGGGACCGCTGGTCGGCCGCGGCGGCGAGGCGACGGTATCGCTGCCGGGCGGCTGTGCGATCGGCAACCGGCCGATCGACCTGCATTTGAAGGCGCTCGAGGAAATGGGCGCGGAGATCGAGCTCGCCGCCGGCTATGTGAAGGCGACCGCGCCGGGCGGCCGTCTGCCGGGCGGGCGAGTCGCCTTTCCGGTGGTATCGGTCGGCGCGACCGAAAACGCATTGATGGCGGCGGTGACCGCAAAGGGCGGCACCTGCATCGAAAATGCCGCGCGCGAGCCCGAGATCGTCGATCTGTGCAACTGCCTGGTCGCGATGGGTGCGTCGATCAGCGGCATCGGCACCGAAACCCTGGAGATCGAGGGTCGGGATCGGCTGCACGGCGCAACGTATCGCGTCATGCCCGATCGCATCGAGGCGGGCAGCTACGCCTGCGCCGCGGCGATCACCGGCGGATCGCTCGACCTGATCGGCGCCGAAGCAAGCGATATGCGCGCCACGCTTCACGCGCTCACCGAAGCCGGGGTGACGGTGACCGAGCGCAAGGGCAGCGTTCACGTCGAAGCCGCCGATGGTCTTCGCCCGCTGACCCTGTCGACCGCCCCCTTCCCGGGTTTCGCGACTGACATGCAGGCGCAGTTCATGGCGATGCTGTGCCGCGCGACGGGGGCGAGCATGCTGACCGAGACGATCTTCGAAAATCGCTACATGCACGTCCCCGAACTGGCGCGAATGGGCGCGGATATCCAGGTGCGCGGCCGTACCGCGGTGGTTCGCGGCGTCGAGTCGCTGGTCGGCGCGCCGGTGATGGCGACCGATCTGCGCGCCTCGATGAGCCTGATCCTCGCCGGCCTCGCCGCCAAGGGGCAGACCGAGGTCAGCCGCGTCTATCACCTCGATCGCGGCTACGAACGGCTTGAGGAAAAGCTGTCGGCGGTGGGCGCCGACATCGAACGCGTCAGCGACGGCTGAGCCTCAGCGCGCGTCGGCGATCAGCTTGCGCGCCTCGGCGCTGGTCCAATCATAGCCGCCCGTCACGCGCCACACTTCATGGCCGGACGAATCGTACAGGATCGTCGTCGGCAAATTGGCCTGAAGCGCGGTGCTGAGGCCAAGCTTGGGATCGAGATAGGGCTGCAGATTCTTGAAGGCGTGCGCCTTGAAGAACGGATCGACCTTGGCCGCGCCATCGAGATCCTGGCTCACCGCCACCACCGCGACCGCGCCCGATCGCGCCAGCGCGTCGAGCGTCGGCATTTCCTTGACGCAGGGCGCGCACCATGTCGCCCACAGGTTGAGCAGCACGGGCTTGCCGCGGAACGCCGCGAGCGTGACCGAGCGGTTCTCCGGCCCGACGAACGCCAGCGTCGGCGCCGCTGCGCCGGCATGGCTGCGATCGATCGCGCCGGGCTGCGCGGCGGCCGGTTCGCCGCCGCCGGTCACTTCATCGGGGCTCTGGCTGGCGACCGCGTTGGCAAGGTTAGTATCGAGCCGCGGCGAGCCTGCTTGCTCCGAACCCGGCGATTGCCTATCGCAGCCCGCGATCACGAACGGCACGAGCAGGAGACAGGCGATCAACGGGCGCAATCAAGGCTCCAATGCGATGTGGGGCGGGCGCTTCGCCGAAGGCCCGGCCGCAGTAATGCGCGAGATAAACGCCTCGATCCCGTTCGACAAGATCATGTGGCGGCAGGACATCGCCGGATCCAGGGCCCATGTCGCGATGCTGGCGGCGCAGGGCATCCTCTCCCATGAAGACGCCGCGACGATCGCCGCCGGCCTCGATCAGGTCGCCGAGGATTATGCGCGGGACGGCGTGGCCAACGATCTCGCCCTCGAAGACATCCACATGCAAACCGAGGCGCGGCTTGCGGAGAAGATCGGCCCCGTCGCCGGGCGGCTTCACACCGCGCGCTCGCGCAACGATCAGGTCGCGACCGATTTCCGGCTATGGGTGCGCGACGCGATCGACGGCATCCAGGCCGCGCTCGCCAAGCTGCAGGACGCGCTGATCGCCCGCGCCGAGGAGCATGCCGACAGCGTGATGCCCGGCTTCACCCATCTGCAAAGCGCCCAGCCGGTGACGCTCGGCCACCATCTGATGGCCTACCATGAGATGATCGCGCGCGACCGCAGCCGTTTCGCCGATGCGCGCGCGCGCCTCAACGAATGCCCGCTCGGCGCCGCAGCGCTGGCCGGCACCGGTTTTCCGATCGACCGCGAGGCGACCGCCGCGGCGCTCGGATTCGACCGCCCGACGCGTAATTCGCTCGATTCGGTCAGCGACCGCGATTTCGCCCTCGATTATCTGATGGCGGCGACGCAATTGGCCCTGCATCTGTCCCGGCTGGCGGAGGAATTCATCATCTGGGCGTCGCAGCCGTTCGGATTCGTGTCGCTATCCGATCAATGGTCGACCGGATCGTCGATCATGCCGCAGAAGCGCAATCCCGACGCGGCCGAGCTGGTGCGCGGCCATGCCGGGCGGATCGCCGGCTGCATGACGGGGCTGACCATGACGATGAAGGGGCTGCCGCTCGCCTATTCGAAGGACATGCAGGACGATAAGCCGCCGGTGTTCGAGGCGCACGACCTGATCGGCCTGTCGATCGCCGCGATGACGGGCATGATCGAGACCGCGACGTTCCGGACGGAGCGAATGCGCGCCGCGGCGGAAGCGGGTTACGCTACCGCGACCGATCTTGCCGATTGGCTGGTGCGCGAGGCCGGCCTGCCGTTCCGCGAGGCCCATCACGTCACCGGACGCGCGGTGAAGCGCGCCGAGGAGCTGGGCGTCGCGCTGGACGCGGTGCCACTTGGCGACCTGCAGGCGATCGACGCGCGGATCGATGACCGGGTCTATGGCGTTCTCAGCGTCGATGCGTCGGTATCGAGCCGTATCAGTTTCGGCGGCACGGCGCCGGCACAGGTTCGGGCGGCGATCGCCGCGGCACGCGCGGCACGCGAGGGAGAAAGCGCATGAGACGGTGGATGCCGATATTGGCCGCCTTGTTGCTCGCCGGCTGCGGCTCCGCGGACCAGCTCAAACCGGCGAAAGGCCAGTCGCTGCCCCCCGCCCCCTATGGCGCCAGCGCGACGCCGACGCCGCAGCAGTTGCTCGCCCCCTCGTCCCAGGCGCGGCCCGACCGCGATGACGAGCTGCTGAAGAGCTCGGAGCGCCGCCAGGCCGACCCGTTCGACTTGCCGCCCCAGAACTGATGGATCATTTCCAGCTGATCGACGGCGTGATCCATGCCGAGCAAGTGCCGCTGCCGGTCATCGCGGAAGCCGTAGGCACACCCGTCTATGTCTATTCGACGGCGACGCTGCGCCGCCACGCGCGCGTCTTCCGTGAAGGTCTGGCAGGCGTCCCGCGCACGCATCTTGCCTATGCGATCAAGGCGAACCCCAATCTCGCGGTCCTGCGCGTGCTGGCCGAGGAAGGGTACGGCGCCGACGTCGTCTCGGGCGGCGAGATGCGGCGGGCGCTGGCGGCGGGAATGAAACCGGCCGACATCGTGTTTTCCGGCGTCGGCAAGACTCGCGCCGAGCTTGCCGCCGCGCTGGATGCCGGCATTGGACAGATCAACCTGGAGCTTGAGGAAGAAGGCGCGGTTCTTGCCGAAATCGCCGCGTCGAAGGGTATCACCGCTCCGGCCGTGCTGCGCGTCAATCCCGATGTCGATGCCGGAACCCATGCGAAGATTTCCACCGGCCGCAAGGAGACCAAGTTCGGCGTGCCGATCGATCAGGCGCGCGGCATCTTCGATCGGCTCGCCGGCCTGCCCGGAATCACTCTGAAGGGCGTGGCGATCCATATCGGCAGCCAGCTCGCCGATCTTGCCCCGCTCGAGGCCGCCTATGCCCGGATCGGCGCGCTGATCGCCGAATTGCGCGCCGCCGGCCATCCGATCAGCCGGGTCGATCTCGGCGGCGGGCTGGGCGTGCCCTACCGCGCGGACGATGTGCTGCCGAGCCCCGCGGATTACGGCGCGATGGTCGCCCGCGCCACCAGTGGCTGGGATGTCGATCTGATGTTCGAGCCCGGGCGGGTGATCGCCGGCAACGCCGGCGTACTCCTCACCGAGGTGATCTGGGTAAAGCCCGGCGTTCGCCATCCCTATGTGATCGTCGATGCGGCGATGAACGATCTGGCGCGTCCCGCGCTTTATGACGCATGGCACGATTTTGCCGCCGTGCGCCCGACTGGCGAGATGATGACCGCCAACATCGCCGGCCCCGTGTGCGAAAGCGGCGATACCTTTGCAATGGGGCGCGAGATCGACGCGGTGCGATCGGGCGACCTGGCGATATTCCGCACCGCGGGCGCTTACGGCGCGACGATGGCATCGACCTACAACAGCCGCGGGCTGGTGCCCGAAGTGCTCGTCGATGGCGATCGCTTCGCGGTGGTCGCCGATCGGATCGAGCCGGCGACGATCCTGGCGGCCGAACGCGTGCCCGAATGGCTCGGACGGTGATCCTGCACAGCCTGCCGCTGATGATGCGGCTGGCGGGCAAGCCGGTGATCCTACTCGGCGAGGGCCCTGCCGCCGACGCCAAGCGCCGGTTGCTCGATCGCGCCGGCGCAGTGATCGTGGACGAAAGCGGCGCGGCGCGGCTGGCGATCGTCGCGATCGAGGATTCGGCCGAAGCCGAAAGCGCGGTCGCCCGGCTTCGGGCGCGGGGCGTGCTGGTCAACGCCGTCGATCGGCCGGCGCTGTGCGATTTTACGCTGCCCGCGATTATCGATCGCGATCCGGTGCTGATCGCAGTCGGCACCGGCGGCGCTTCGGCCGGGCTGGCCGCTGCGCTGCGCCAGCGGATCGAAGCGATGCTTCCTGCCGGAGTGGGGCGGCTGGCCGATGCGCTTCACGCCGCGCGCGAGTCGATACGCGCGCGCTATCCCGACAGCGATGATCGCCGCCGCGCCCTGGCGAACGCGCTTGCAGCGGGCGGATCGCTCGATCCGCTGGTCGCGGCGCCCGATGCGGTCGCTGCATGGCTCGGCAGGGAATCCGCCGATCGCTCGCGGCTGGTGGCGATCCGCCTGCGCTCGCCCGACCCGGACGACCTCACATTGCGCGAGGCGCGGCTGCTGGGCCAGGCCGACCGGGTGTTTCACCGCGCCGGCGTGCCGCCTGCGATCCTCGATCGCGCCCGCGCCGATGCCACGCGGCATTGCTGCCCCGCCGCGCCGGCCGATCCCGGGCCGGGGCTATCGATCGATCTGGAGCTCGCCGCATGAGTCATTTCGCCTATCATGTCGCCGGTGGCGAAGGTCGACGGATTTCGGCCAGTGAAGCGCTGGATGCCAAGGAAGGGCTGGTGTGGATTCACCTCGCCACCAACGATGCCGAGGCTCAGCAATGGCTGGCCGACAAGGCGGAGCTCCCCGATTACATCATTGATTCGCTGACCGCGACCGAGACACGGCCGCGCTGCGACGCGGTGGGCGACGGCGCGTTTCTCAATCTGCGCGGCCGTATCGCCGAGGACGAACAGGGCGACGACGCCCTTGGCTCGGTGCGCATCTGGGCGACCGCCGGCCGCGTGATTTCAGTGACCCGCAAACGCTTGACCGCGCTCGACCAGGTGATCGCATCGGTCGAATCCGCCACGGTTGACGATCCCGGCGATCTGATCACCGAATTCGCCACTGCGATCACCGAAGAACTCGATCCCGAAGTCTCCGATCTGGGCGACGATCTGGATGATTGCGAGGCCGATCTCGACGCCGACCGCGTCTTTCACCTGCGCCGCGTCGTCACCAAGGTTCGCGTCGCCGCGATCCAGTATCGCCGTTTCCTCACGCCGCAGCGCGCGGCGCTGGAAAAGCTCGCCGCGCTGCCCTGCCCGTGGCTGGAAGATGACGACCGGCTTCACCTCGCCGCCGCGGCGGACCGCGCCGCGCGCATGGCCGAGGAACTCGAAAGCATCCGCGAGCGCGCCGCACTGACGCACGAGGCGCTGACCGATCTGCGCGCCGAGCAGATCGACAGCCGCGCGCTGATCATTTCAATCGCGGCGATGGTCTTTCTCCCGCTGACCTTCATCACCGGCTTGTACGGGATGAACGTGAAGGGGCTGCCTTATGCCGACGAACCCTGGGCGTTCGATGCGATCTGCGGCGCATGCGCGGCGATCGGCGCTGGTGTCGTGATCTATTTCCTCAGGCGCCACTGGTTTCGCTGATGGCGGCGCCGCGAACGGTGCGCCACGCATCGGCGATTTCCTCAAGATTGGCGGCGACCTGAAGGAAGGGGGCCGGATCGCGCCCGATGCTCGCCTCGATCACCGTTCGGCGCGCGCTCGTGTAAAGCTGCGCCAGCGTTTTGGCGACATCCCCGCCGCGTTCGAAATCGAGGCCTGCTTCGAGCGCGAACAGGATCGCGGTGGCGCGCGTCGCCTTGTCGCTCTTCACCTTATACTGCCGGTGTTCGGTCGCCCAGGCGAGCGTGCGCAGCGCGTGGACCAGCTCATCATACAACAGCTCGACCAGCTGGTGCGGATCGGCCTCCGCGGTCCGGCCGACGACGTCGATCTGGCGATAGGTCGCCGCCGGGTCGCGGCCCAGCTTGGTCGCGTATCTGACCATGATCAGTTGTTGCCGTTCTTGCCGTTCCAGGCGTCGATCTGCTGCTGAAGGAAGGTTTGCGTGGATTTGTAGGAGGCGACCTTGGCGTCCATGCTGGCGAACTGCTGGGTCAGCCGCGTGCGCATGTCGTCTTCCTGGCTCGTCAACTGATCCTTCTGATCGGCAAGATCGGCCTGCGCCTTCTGATATTTGGTCAGGCTGGCGCCGAAGCCATAGGTCGCGCTGGTCGCGGAGGTGGCGATGTAATTGAGCGCGCCCAGAACGCCGTTGCCGTTCATGATATAGGTGGTCGAGCTGGTGCCGCTGGTGTTGGCGAACATCTTCTCGACCTGATCGGGCCATTTGGCGAGCGCGCTGGCGAGCTGATCGGCATCGACGCTCAACGTTCCGTCGCGATTGGTGCCGACGCCGAGTTCGGCGAGCGTCGTCGGCGCGCCGCTGCCATCGGGGGGGATCAACTGCGTCAAGGTCAATTGGCTGAGCGACCGCTTCAGGTTGTTCGCGGCGCTATCCTGCGAGAGATCGCCGGTCTTGGGATCGGTCGCCGAATTCACCTGTGCGATGAGCTGGTTGAACGTATCGACGAAGTCCGACACGGATTGGCTGAGCGCTGCCGTCGGGCGGCTGGAGCCGATGCTCACCACGGTGCCCGGCTGCGCCGAGACAAGGTCCATCTGGACGCCGGGAATCAGGTCGCTGAACGAATTGGTCGAGCGCTTGAGCGAGACGCCGTCGAGCGAGACGACTGCGTCCTGGGCGGCGGTGCCGATGGTCGTGCCGGTCGCGCCGACGCCGACGTTGAGCGCGGCGAGGCCAGGCGCGCTCGAATCTTCGGTCGCGGTAAGGGTGAAGGCCTGCGCAGCGCCGCTCGCGCCTTTCAGCAGCAGCCTGGCGCCATCGCTATCGCTGACGATCGTCGCGGTGACCCCGGCGTTCGCCGCGTTGATCGCCTGCGCGATACCCTGGAGGCTGGAATTCGACGAATCGATCGTGATGTTCACGGGCGTTCCGCTGCCCGCCGTAAATCCGGTCATCTGGCCGTTCGCGACGGTGGCGGTGCCGAGCGTCAGCGTCAGCGTGCCGGTGCCGATCGCCGCGGTCGGATCGGCGATGACGCCGGTGGCGGCGCTTTGCGCAGCGGCGAGTTGTTTCACCTCCACCTGCGCGGACAGACCTTCAAGCTTGGCGCCCGAAATGCCCGAAACATTGAGGATGCCGGTATTGGAGCTGGTCGGCGCGGTCGATAGCGTGCCGCCCTTGATCAACGTCGACAGCGCCGACGCGAACCCGGTGATGCCGCTCTGCAGGGTGCCGACCGAGCTGATCTCGGCGGTCAGCGTGTCGCCCTGATTGGTGAGCTGATCTTCCTTGAGCGCGAACTGGGCGCTGACCAGCGAATCGACCAGCGACGAGGTATCGATCCCCGATCCCGCATTGAGCGACGTGAGGATCTGCGAGGCGGCACTGGCCGTGCTGTTGGTCGTGCTTGAGCTCGAGGTGCTCGTGGTGCTGGTGGTGCTCGTCGAACCCGTTGTCGCACTGGTCGTCGTCATCGCCTAATCCCCTTTCAGAAGATAGCGACCGGCCGGCGGCAATCTTTAGGAAAATCAGCCCTGCTTGACGCCGTTTTCGTCGAACAGCGCGGAGGCCGGAACATCGATCGGCGGCGGGCTGCCGCCAGCCTTGGCGTTGAGGTTGAAGACGAACGCCAGCACGCTCGCGATCGCCAGGTAGAGATCGTCGCGCACCTCCTGCCCTTCGCGGCTGGTGAAATAGATGGCGCGGGTGAGCGCGGGATATTCGAGCACCGGGACGGCCGCATCGCCGGCGACGTCGCGGATCGCCAGCGCGGTCGCCCCGCGGCCCTTGGCGACGACCACCGGCACCTGATCGCTCGACCGATCATAGCGAAGCGCGACCGCGAAATGCGTCGGATTGGTCAGCACGACATGCGCTTCGGCGACGGCCTTTCGCACCGATCGCCGCGCCATCTCGCGCTGGCGCTGGCGCTGCGCGCCCTTGGCTTCGGGTGACCCTTCGGTTTCCTTGTGCTCGTCCTTGATTTCCTGCTTCGACATGCGGAGCTGACGGAACAGGCGAACGATCTGGATGGGCAGGTCGATGCCGGCGATCAGCACCAGGCCGCCCGCCATCGCGAACAGCACGGTGATCAGATTGTCGCCGAGCAAGGCGATGGCATTGTTGACGTCGGTGCCGGCCAGCCCGATCGACTGGTGCGACACGCGCCACAGCATCCACGCGCCGATCGACGCGAGCAGCGCGACCTTGAGCAGCGATTTGCCCAGCTCGATCCAGCCCTGTGGCCCGAAGATGCGCTTGAGGCCCGAGGCAGGGTTGATCCGGCTCGCCTTGGGCTGAAGCAGCTTGCCGTTGAAGCGAAGGCCGCTCAGCCCCGCCTGGCTGGCGATGGCGGCGAGGATCATTACGCCGAACAGCGTCGCCAGCGACGGAGCCAGCCGCCAACCCGCCTCGGCAAGCGGCCGGAAGGGGGAGAAATCCTCCACGTCGCCGCGGTTGAAGTTGAAACTTGCCGTCATCACCGCGCCGCACGCGCGCATCAGCGAGGGGCCGAACAGCGCGAGCCAGCCGCATCCGGCGAGCACGCCCAGCGCCGTCGCGAACTCGCGGGACTTGAGGATCGTGCCGTCGTCGGCGGCCTCGCGCTTGCGCTTCTGGGTTGGCGCTTCTGTCTTTTCGCCGAATTCCTCCGCCATCAGCCGA
>JBQCEK010000045.1:0-2325 GCA_051960335.1 Sphingomonas sp. | reverse complement strand
TAGTGGGTTGGACCCCGGAACAAGTCCGGGGTGACGTAGAAAAATTCCCTAACCCCGCTCGATCAGCGCCCGTGCGTCCTGCTTGAACGAGGCGTCGCTGGCGGGGCGGGCGTAGAACATGTGGCCGCCGGGATAGACGTGGAGCTGGACGCGGTTTTCGGTGCCGTAGCGCGGCATTTGCTGGAGGATCAGCTTCGATCCGAAATAGGGGCATGACAGATCGTCGTACCCGTGCGCGATCATCACCGTCATGTTGGGATCGTTGGCGATCGCCTTGCGCAGTTCGGTGACCGGCTTGTCGTCGGGCGTACCCATGTCCCACGCCGCGTTCACCGCATAGGACAGCGCGTTGTAGCGCGCGTCGGTTTTCCAGCCGACCACGCGCGTGTCGAAATCGACCATCGCGCTGGTCAGCGGTGCGATCGAGGCCTCGAGGATCGGATCGCCCGACTTGCGCTCGGCCGAGCTCGGGAAGGGATCGAAGGCATCGACATTCGAATCGTACACGCTGCCGATCTTCTGATCGTCGCGGTGAACCTCGCGCAGATAGGTGTCGATATCGATGCGCCCGTCCAGCCGGCGGACCAGCTTGGGATCGAGGCCGGTGAGGGTGGAGACCTGGCTGGTCAGCCGATCGATCGCGGCGGGATCGCTGCGGCCCTGAAGCAGATCGGTGACGAACTGGCCCTGGGCATAAGCCTCGATCGGCGCCATCGCCGCCGGCGTCAGCTTGCCCTCGCGCTCGAGATGGCCGGCCGCCATCGACGGCAGGTTGATCATCCACGGCAGCGGGGACAGCGCGTTATCGCCCGACACCGAAGCCGGATCGAGATACGGCGAGACCATGAAAATGCCGTTCACGCCGACGCCGAGCTGGGTCTGCAAATGATAGGCGATGCGCGGCACCCGATACCCGCCGTAGCTTTCGCCGATCACATATTTGCGGGCGCGCAGCCGATCGTTCTTGACCAGCCAATCATAGACGACCCGCGACAGATAATTGACGTCGGTATCGGGGGTGAAGAAATCCTTCTTCGTCTTGTCCTTGTCTTCCAGGCTGCGGCTGAAGCCGGTGCCGATCGGATCGATGAACACCAGATCGGTCATGTCGAGCCAGGACGAGGGATTGTCCTGCGCGATCGGCGCATCGGAGGGGGCATTGCCCTGATCGCCGAACGGCACGCGCTTCGGCCCGATCGCGCCCATGTTGAGGAACGCCGATGAAGCGCCCGGTCCGCCGTTGAACGCGAAGGTGACAGGGCGGCGCGGATCGCCGCCCGGCACCGTATAGGCGGTATAGACGACCTGGCCGATCTTCTTGCCGTCGTCATTATACACCGGGATAGTGCCGACGGTGGCGGTGTAGCGGATCGTGCGCCCGGCGATGACGGCCGACTGGCTGACGCTCTTGTCGGCGGGCAGGGGCGGGAGATCGGGCTTCGGCGCATCGTCCGCCTTCTTGGCGTCGGGCTTGGCCGGCGCATCCTTATCCTGCGCGACGGCGGCCAGCGGCACGGCGAGAACGGCGAGCGCCAGCGGCGCCGCGATCAGTGTCTTCAAGCTCAAGATATATCCCCTCGACCCGGTATCTGGCGCCACCCTGAACGCCGCCGCCGGCAATTTCAACGCGGCGGGGCCGTCTTTCACGAAAAAATGTCGCCGCTCCTCTTGTCGAGGAACGGCGACATCGTGGGCCGCTCGCGCGAGGGCAAGCGTGACGAAATCAGTATTTGATGCGGACCGTGCCGCCGAAGGTGCGCGGCGCGCCGAGGAACGCATCGAGCACGCCGGTAGCGTTGGTCGGCACGTTCTGGAAGCCCGAATTGAAGGCGACCTGCTTGTAGTTCGTGTTGAGCAGGTTTTCCGACCAGAATTCGAGGCTCCACCGATTGCTCTGCGGTCCGAAGGCGATCCGCGCATTGGCGAGGACATAGCCCTTCTGCGTCTTGCCGGGATCGAGATCCGATCCGGTGTTGTAGCGCGAGGAATATTTCGCGCCGACGTTGAACCGCGTCTGATAGGTGCTGCCGATATCGAGCGTGTAGGTGCCCGACAGCGAGGCCGAATATTTCGGCGCCAGCGACAGCCGCGAATGCTTGCCGCCGAGGAAGCCGGTCTTGTCTTGCAGATCGGCGAGTTGCGCGTCGGTGAGATCGTAACGCGTATCGGCGTAGGTGAGGCCGCCCTGGAAGCTCAGGTGACTGCTGGCAAACCAGACGAAATCGGTATCGATGCCCTTGCTGATGACCTTGGGCACCGAATCGACGACGAACACCAGCCCGTTGAAGGTATTGAGCTGGAAGCCCTTGTATTTCTGGTAGAACA
>JBQCEK010000044.1:0-14734 GCA_051960335.1 Sphingomonas sp. | reverse complement strand
GACCTTTCTGGTGGCGGGAGACGAGCGTCTGACGTTCGCGCAGGTCCATGCCGAGGCCCGGAAGATCGCCGCCGCGCTGGTCGATGGCTTCGGCGTTGCGCGCGGCGATCGAATCGGCATCGCCATGCGCAACTCGCCGTCGTGGATCGCCTTGTACATGGGCATCATGATGGCCGGGGGCATCGCCACGCTGCTCAACGGCTGGTGGACGCCCGAGGAATTGGCGGAGGCGATCCGCGACGTCGATTGCAGCCTCGTGTTCGCCGATCCGCCCCGCGCCGATCGGCTGGCGGCGATCGACGCGCTTTCATGCACCGTCGTCGCGATCGACGATCGGCCACCCCTGGCCGAGGCGCTCGGCGCCGTCACCTCCCGCGGCGGATCGGAAGCGACGATCCTGCCGCAGCTGACCGGCGACGACGACGCGACGATTCTGTTCACCAGCGGCTCGACCGGCCAGTCGAAAGGTGCGCTGAGCGATCACCGCGCGGTGCTGCAAGGCGTGTTCAACTATCTTGCCCAGGCGCTCGTCATGCTCGGCATCGCGACCGAGGCGGGCAATCCGCCGCAAGGCCAGCCAGCCACGCTGCTCAACGTGCCGCTGTTCCACGTCACGGCCGAGATTCCGGTGATGCTGCAAAGCTTTGCGATGGGGCGCAAGCTCGTGCTGATGCCCAAATGGGACGCCGAGGAAGCGATGCGGCTGATCGAGGCGGAAGAGGTCACCTATTTCGTCGGCGTGCCGCTGATGAGCTACGAGATCCTGACGCACCCGAATCGCGCCAAATATGATCTGTCCAAGGTCACCGATTTCGCCGCCGGTGGCGCGCCGCGTCCGGTGGAACATGTCCGGCGGATCAATGAGGAGATGGGCGGTGGGGCGCCGCTGATCGGCTACGGCCTCACCGAGACCAACGCGGTCGGCTGCGGCAACTGGCGCGAGAATTATCTCGCCAAGCCCGATTCGACCGGGCGCGCCTCCAGGCCGCTGGTCGAGCTGGCGATCGTCGATGGCGCTGGGAAAGCCGTGGCGCAGGGCGCTCGCGGCGAAGTGGCGATTCGATCGATCTGCAATTTCAAACGCTATTGGAACCGGCCCGACGCGACCGACGCGGCGTTCACTGCCGACGGCTTTTTCCTGACCGGGGACATCGGCTATCTCGACGAGGACGGCTATCTGTTCATCGTCGATCGCAAGAAGGACATCATCATCCGCGGCGGCGAGAACATCTCGTGCCAGGAAGTCGAGGCGGCGATCTATCGCCATCCCGCGGTCGCCGAATGCGCCGTATTTGGCCTGTCCGATCCGCGATTCGGCGAAGTGCCGGGGGCTGTGGTGCATTACCGTCCGGGCGAGGCGCTGTCCGCCGAACAGCTATCCGGGTTTCTTGCCGAGCATATCGCGGCGTTCAAACTGCCCGCGCGGATCTGGACGTCGGATACAGCCTTGCCGCGGCTCGGCACTGAGAAGATCGACAAGATCGCCCTGCGCCAACATTATCGCGCCTTGGCGCAGCAGGATCGGACCTGATCGAGGCGCGCTCTGGCGCGGCGGCGCGCCAATCGATAGAGCGGCGCGATGGCCGATGCGGGCGAGGGCACCACGATTGACAGACGCACGCTGCTGATCGGCGGCGGCGCTGGCGTCGGCCTGCTGCTCGCCTGGGCGGTCTGGCCGCGCGACTATCGGCCCAATCTCACCCCGGCGAAGGGCGAGCATGTCTTCAACGCCTGGCTCAAGATCGGCGAAGACGGGCATATCGCGGTCGCCGTGCCGCAGGCCGAACACGGCCAGGGCGTCTATACGACGCTGCCGCAGATCCTGGCGGACGAACTCGGCGCCGATTGGCGCACCATCGCCGTAGAACCGGCGCCGCTGAACCCGCTGTATGCCAATCCGCTGGCAGCCGACGAGCTCTTCGCCGGCGTGTTCGATGCGCTGCCCGGCGGGTTTCGCCGCGCGCACGCCCGACGAACGGCGCTGGTGCTGACGGCCGGATCGACCTCGGTCAGGATGTTCGGCGATCAGCTTGCCGAAGCAGGTGCGGCGGCGCGCGTGTTGCTGTGCAAGGCCGCGGCGAAGCGATGGGGCGTCGCCTGGCAAGCGTGCGGCACGACGGCTGGTTTCGTCGTCCACGGGGTCGATCGCCTTCGTTTCGGGGAGCTTGCGGCGCTCGCGGCGGACGAATCATTGCCGAGCGACGTGCCGCGCCGCAACGGCTCCGGCAACCGGCTGCTCGGCCAATCGCTGCCGCGCCTCGATACGCCCTCGAAAGTCGACGGCTCGGCCAATTTCGCCGGCGACGTCCGGCTGTCCGACATGGTCTATGCGGCAATCCGCCAGGGACCAGTGGGCGACAGCCGACTTGTCCGCACCGATCGCGCCGCCGCCGATCGGATTCGCGGCGTGGTTGAGGTGGTGGAGAATCCGGGGTGGGTGGCGGCCGTAGGAACCAATTGGTTCGCGGCCAACCGGGCGCTCGACGCGCTGGCCCCGCGGTTCGTGACCAAGGGGCCGATCGTCAATGCCGAGTCGATCGCCGCGGCGCTCGATTCGGCCTTTGAAGCCCGCGGCGAGCGCATGGCGGCAGCGGGCGACTTGAGCAGCGTGTTTCGCGGCGCCGATCTGATCACCGCCGAGTATCGCGTCGGCCTGGCCGTCCACGCCCCGATCGAGACGATGACGGCGACCGCCCACTTCCATGACGGGCGGCTCGAACTGTGGCTGCCGACGCAGGCGCCCGCGCTGGCGCGGACGGCGGCGGCGGCAACGCTGGGCATCGGCGAGAACAAGGTGCTGGTTCACCCGATGCAGATCGGCGGCTCGTTCGGCGCCAATCTGGAGCACCTCGTCGCCGAACAGGCGGCGCTGCTCAGCCAGCGGCTCAAGCGACCCGTGCAGCTCGTCTGGTCGCGCAGCGAGGATCTGCTCCACGATCGCTACCGCGCGGCGGCGGCGGCGAAGATGAGCGCGCGGCTCGACGCCAATGGCCGGCTGCTCGGCTGGCAGGCCAAGATCGCCGCGCCGCGCACCGGCCGCGAGCTCGCGCAGCGGCTGATCGGCGGCGATCCGGCGATCGCCGCGGCGCTGGCGCTGCCGGCGACCGGAGACGCCTATGCGGTGGCGGGCGCCGCGCCCTTCTACGGCGTCCCTCACTTCGCGGTCGATCACTACCCCGCCGATATCGGCGTGCCGACCGGCCATTGGAGATCGGGCGCGCACAGCTACACCGCATTCTTCACCGAATGTTTCATCGACGAGCTGGCGCATTCGGCCGGCACCGAAGCGCTGTCGTTCCGCATCGCCATGCTTGGCGACAACGCCCGGCTGGCGCGCTGCCTGTCGACCGCGGCGTCGCTCGGCGGCTGGGGCGGCGGCGTTGCCGGCAGCGGCCAGGGAATCGCCTGCCACAGCTTCCGGGGCTCCCATATCGCGGTGCTGGCCGAGGCGCATCTCGACGAGCGCCAGCGGCCGCGGGTCGATCGGCTGGTCGCGGCGATCGATTGCGGGCGCACCGTCAATCCCGATGTCGTGCGCCAGCAGATCGAGGGCGGCCTGATCTTCGGCGTCGCGCAGGCGACCGGCGCGGCGACCGGCTTCACCGAGAATCTCGCCGACGCGCGTGGCTTTCGCGATCTCAATCTGCCCCGGCTTGCCGATTGCCCCGACATCACCGTCGAGCTGATCGCCAGCGATGCCGATCCCGGCGGCGTCGGCGAGCTTGCCGTGCCCCCCGTCGCGCCAGCGATCGCCAATGCGCTGCAATCAGCGACCGGCGCCCGGATCCGATCATTGCCGCTGACGGCGATCCCCGCATGATGCTCCCTGCGAACCACCCCGCCGTGCCCCCGCGGCGGATCGGCGTGCTGCTGATCAATCTCGGCACGCCGGACGGTCCCGAGCCCCGCTCGGTCAAACGCTACCTCGGCGAATTTCTCTCCGATCCGCGCGTGATCGAAATCCCTCAGTTGATCTGGCAGCCGATCCTGCGCGGCATCATCCTGACGACTCGGCCAAAAAAATCCGCGCACGCTTATGCGCAGGTATGGCGCGCGGACGGATCGCCGCTGGCCGCGATCACGCGCGCGCAGGCGACAGCGCTGGCCGATGCGTTCGGCGCCGACGTGACGGTCGATTGGGCGATGCGTTACGGCGCGCCGGCGATCCCCGATCGGATCGCCGCGCTGATGGCGGCGGGGTGCGACCGGATTCTGCTGGCGCCGCTCTATCCGCAATATTGCGCTGCGACCACGGCCACCGCCAATGACAAGGCGTTCGCGGCATTGGCCGGGATGCGCCACCAGCCGGCGGTGCGCACGCTGCCGCCTTATTATGACGATCCCGCCTATATCGCCGCGCTGAAGAATTCGGTGGAGACCGCGCTGACGGCGCTCGATTTCGTCCCCGAAGCGATCGTCGCCAGCTTTCACGGCATGCCACAGCGCACGCTGGAGCTGGGCGATCCCTATCATTGCCACTGCCAGAAGACCGCCCGCCTGCTGGGCGAGGCGCTGCGCCGCGACCTGATCGTCGCGTTCCAATCACGCTTCGGCCGGGCCAAATGGCTGGAGCCGGCGACCGATGCGACGCTCGCGGCGCTACCCGGCAAGGGCGTGAAGCGCGTGGCGATCCTGGCGCCGGGCTTTTCGGCCGACTGCCTGGAAACGCTGGAAGAGCTGGCGATTCGCGGGCGGGAGAGCTTCATGGCGGCGGGCGGCACGCATTTCGCCTATCTTCCCTGCCTCAACGCCGAGCTGGACAGCATCGCCATGCTGACGACGATCCTGTCGCGCGAGCTTGCGGGCTGGAACAGTCCCGCCTAGCCTTTCGTTTCGGTGTTCAAACCATAATCGAGGAGAGAGGCATGGCACGCGTCGCGATCGTAACCGGGGGCACGCGCGGGATCGGCGAGGCGATCAGCCTTGCGCTGAAGAACGCGGGAATGATCGTCGCGGCGAACTATGCCGGTAATGACGACCGCGCCAAGGCCTTTACCGACCGGACGGGCATCAAGGCCTATAAATGGGACGTCGGCGATTTCGCCGCCTGCCAGGACGGCTGCAAGCGCGTGGCGGACGAGCTTGGCGAGATCGACGTGCTCGTCAACAATGCCGGCATCACCCGCGACGGCACGATGCTGAAGATGGACCATGACGATTGGGACGAGGTGATGCGCGTGAACCTCGGCGGCTGTTTCAACATGGCCAAGGCGGTGTTCCCTGGCATGCGCACCCGCAAATGGGGGCGGATCGTCAACATCGGATCGATCAACGGGCAGGCCGGCCAATATGGCCAGGTCAATTACGCGGCGGCCAAATCGGGCATTCACGGCTTCACCAAGGCGCTGGCGCAGGAAGGCGCGCGCGCCGGCGTGACCGTCAACGCGATCGCGCCGGGCTATATCGACACCGACATGGTGGCGGCGGTGCCGGCCGACGTGCTGGAGAAGATCGTCGCGAAAATCCCGGTCGGCCGGCTCGGCAAGGCCGAGGAAATCGCGCGCGGCGTGGCCTTCCTGTGCGCGGAGGATGCCGGATTCGTCACCGGATCGACGCTCTCGATCAACGGCGGGCAGCATATGTACTGACGGGCGCAGGCGGCGCTACGCCGCCGCCGATGCGCCAAGCGCAGCGCCCGGCACGGCCGGCGCGTGCGAAGTAACGCGTCCGACGGCGGCTTTGCCGTCGTCGGGGCTGCGCGATCCTCGAAAAGTGCCGCTGGCAGTCGGCGCGCCCGTCGACTTCGCTCAGGACGAACGGGAATTCGACCTGGCTTGAATCAGCGCTGCGTTACATCCTCAGCAGGCGCGCAACCTCGCCGAAATCGCTCGCCACGGCATCCACCCCGATCGCGCGCAGGCGATCGGCATGATCGGGCGCGCAGTGCAGGCCGGCGACCAGCCCGATCACGAACGCGCCGGACGCCACCGCACCGGTTGCGCCGACCGGCGAATCCTCGATGATCGCGCACGCCTCGATCGGCACGCCGAGCGCCGAAGCGGCATGGAGGTAGATATCGGGCGCCGGCTTGCCGCGCGCGACATGCTCGCGCCCGCTGAAGATCATCTCACCGAAATCGCGGCGGAGGCCGAGGTGATCGAGATGCGTTTCGATCCAGCGCAACGAACTGGACGAGGCGATGGCGCGGGGCAATTCGGCGGGCAAGCCGCGGACGAAGGCGATCGCCCCGGCGACCGGATCGAGCCCGTTTTCGAGGACGCGGGCATCTTCATCGGCGCGCGCGGCGTGAAAATCGTCCGGCAAGACGCGGCCGATCCGCGTTTCGATCGCCGCAATGAAGTCGGCGCCCGCCAACCCCATGAAATGCGCCATCGATTCCTCGGGCGTCGTCGGATGGCCGATTCGCGTCAGATACTCGGCGATCTGCGCATTGCCGGCATATTCGCTTTCGAGCAGCACGCCGTCGAAATCGAAGATCAGCGCCTCGGCCCTCATGCCCGCGCCCCGAAAAGCGCGGTGCCGACGCGGACATACGTGGCGCCGAGCGTCACCGCGGTCTCGAAGTCGCTCGACATTCCCATGCTGAGCCCCGCCACGCCTTCATCGCGCGCGATCCTGGCCATCAGAGCGAAGTAAGGCGCGGGCTCCAGATCGGCAGGCGGCACGCACATCAGGCCGACGATCGGCAGATCGGCAGCGCGAGCCTGCGACAACAGCGCAGGAAGATCGGCGATCGCGACCCCGCCCTTCTGCGGCTCATCCCCGATGTTCACCTGAATGAAGCAGGCGGGGCGGCGATTCGCGCGATCCATCGCCTTGGCAAGGGCGACCACCAGCGACGGGCGATCGAGCGAATGGATCGCATCGAACAGCGCCACCGCTTCATCCGCCTTGTTCGATTGCAGCTGGCCGACGAGGTGAAGCGTGATGTTCGGCGTCGCCTCGCGCAATGCCGGCCATTTTTCCGCCGCTTCCTGCACGCGATTCTCCCCAAAGACGCGCTGGCCGGCGGCGATCAGCGGCGCGACGGCTTCGGCCGGATGCGTTTTCGATACCGCGATCAGCGTGACATCGTCGGGCGACCGCCCGGCAAGGCGCGCGGCGGCGGCGATTCGGGATCGGGTGGCGCGGAGGCGCTCGGCGGGATCGTCGGTCGTCATGCGCGCTGCTATAGGAACCCGCGTGACGCCCCGCCACCCCAGCATGCCGCCCCGATTGTGGCTGATGACCGATGAGCGGATGGGCGATGCGCTGTGGTATGCCCTTGGCCGATTGCCGCGCGGCAGCGGCGTGGTGTTTCGCCACTATCGCACGCCGCTGGCCGAGCGCCGCCGGCTCTTCGCCCGGATCGCCCGAATCGCCCGGCGGCGCGATCTGGTGCTGATCCGCGCCGGCGAGGCAAGGCTCGGGCGTGGCGAACAGGGCGTGCACGGCCAGCGCGGCACGGGGCTGATCACCTGGCCGGCGCATCATCGCCGCGAAGCGATCGCCGGGATGCGCGCCGGCGCCGCGTTGCTGTTCGTGTCGCCGCTGTATCCGACGCGCTCGCACACGGGCGCGCCGGCGCTGGGGCCGCGCGCGGCGCGCCGGATCGGGCAGGGATTGCCGGTGCGGCTTATCGCGCTCGGTGGCGTCACCCCGCGGCGCGGCGGGGCGCTGCAACGATCAGGCTTTTGGGGCTGGGCGGCGATCGACGCCTGGTTGCCAGGCGGCGGTTAGTCTGTTTTTCAGCTTCGCTGGATCGGTGCCGGCCCACTCCCCCACCCGGCCACCCAAGCGAGTATCCTGAATGGGTGGCCGGGTGGGGAGCGGGCCGGCACCGCAACCGTTTCAGCTTTGCTGAAACAAACTCTAGAAGCGGAAGGCCGTGCCGATATAGACCGCCTGGCTGTCGCGACGATCGTCGTCGAGCCGCTGCAGGCGATTGCTGCTCTGTTCGGACTTGTAGCGGACGCCCGCCGTGACATCGAGATTGCGTGTCAGCGAATAGGAGCCGCCGACGTCGATCGTGCTGTTCGGCGCTTCCTCGATCAGCGCCGGCGTGTTGTTCAGCGGCTTTTCGGTGGCGAGCTTCACGCGCGCGCTGACCCGGCGGCCGGTGTAGCTCACGCCGACATCGGCCGATTGCCGGCTGCCCGGCAGCCCGGCGAGATCGAGATGAGTGACGTCGCCCGACAGCGCGAATCGCTTCCACCCGACGGCGACGCCCAGATTATAGGCGATCGGCGCGAGCCGGACCGACGTGTCGTCGCCGGCGATGCCGTGCGACTCATCGGCGCCGTGCGCGGCGCGCGCCTGAACCGCGACCGTCAGATTATGGCGGCCGCCATCATGCGTATCCGACGGGGTGAAGCGAAAGCCGGTGGCGCCAAGCCCGCTCTTCGCCAGCGCCGCGGCGAGCCGGGGATCAGCGGAAGCCGGCGTGAAAGAGCCGATTCCGCCATCGAAACCGAAGGTGCTGCTGGCGAATTGCGGCGCGCCGCCGTCCCGACCGGAAAAGCCGAGCGCGGGAGACACGGCTATGGCGGCGGCGACAAGCGCCCCCAGCCCCGCTCCAGCGATGACTCGAAATCCGTTCATTGGACCCCTTCGACTCGACAACGCAGATATCATGATTCCGCGCGATTTTTCCACAGCACCGAATCGTTTTGACAGCAAGTGTTGCCCTTCGCACACAGCGGAAGCGCGCTTGCGGCGCGCGCGAGACTATCTATAGATGCCGGGCAACCGCCTTTTCGACCAGGGAACCGCCAATGAACCGCCTGTTGCGCACCGCGATCGTGGTTTCGCTCGCTCTGCCGATCGCCGCCTGTGCCGGCCATCACCGCCCCCGCACGGAAATGGCCGCATCGAAGATTACGACGATCGGCGTCAATTCCTATCTGTGGCGCGCCACGCTCGACACGCTGTCGTTCATGCCGCTGGTGCAGACCGATTCGGCCGGCGGCGTGGTCGTCACCGATTGGTACGTCAATCCCAACGCCCCGGCGGAGCGGATGAAGCTGACCGTGACGATCCTCGATCAGGACCTTCGCGCCGATGCGCTTCGCGTCGCGGCGCTTCGCCAGATCAACCAGAACGGCCAGTGGGTCGATGCGCCGGTGCAGGCGGCGACGGTGCAGAAGCTGGAGGATATCATCCTCACCCGCGCCCGCGATCTGCGCCGCCAGTCGCTCGCCCCCAAGTAAGAGGTAATCCTGTATGGCGTCGCGCTTCAACGCGCTGAAAGCCGACGCGGCCTGGCAGAAGGTGTGGGATGACCGCCGCACCTTCGCGGCGCGCGACGATTCGCCCAAGCCCCGCGCCTATGTGCTGGAGATGTTTCCCTATCCCTCGGGGCGCATCCACATGGGCCATGTGCGCAACTATACGATGGGCGACGTACTCGCGCGCTACAAGCGGATGACCGGCCACGAAGTGCTCCATCCGATGGGCTGGGACGCGTTCGGCATGCCCGCCGAAAACGCCGCGATGGAAAAGCATGTCGCGCCCGGCGGCTGGACCCGCGAGAATATCGCCACGATGAAGGCGCAGCTGAAACGCCTCGGCTTCGCGCTCGACTGGACGCGCGAGTTGGCGACCTGCGAGCCCGAATATTACGGGCACGAACAGGCGCTGTTCCTCGATCTCTACGCGGCGGGCCTGGTTTATCGCAAGGAATCGGCGGTCAATTGGGATCCGGTCGACATGACCGTGCTCGCCAACGAGCAGGTGATCGACGGGCGCGGCTGGCGATCGGGCGCGCTGGTCGAAAAGCGCAAGCTCAGCCAGTGGTTCCTGAAGATCACCGACTTCGCCGACGATCTGCTGCACGGGCTGGAAAAGCTCGAGCATTGGCCCGACAAGGTCAAGCTGATGCAGGAAAACTGGATCGGCAAGAGCCGGGGGCTGACGTTCCGGTTCGACTTGGCGAACAGCGACGAACGGATCGAGGTGTTCTCCACCCGGCCCGATACGATCTTCGGCGCGAGCTTCGTCGCGGTCGCCGCCGATCATCCGATCGCGCAGCGCCACGCCGCCGCCGATCCGGCGGTCGCCGCCTTCATCGAGAAATGCAAGCAGGGCGGCACCACCGCCGCCGAAATCGAGACGCAGGAAAAGCTGGGCTTCGATACGGGGCTGAAGGCGGTCCATCCGCTTGATCCATCGATCGAATTGCCGGTGTACATCGCCAATTTCGTGCTGATGGAATATGGCACGGGCGCGGTGTTCGGCGTGCCCGCGCACGACCAGCGCGACCTGGATTTCGCGCGCAAATACGATCTTCCCGTCCGCCGCGTCGTTTCTGATGGCGACGAGACCAGCCCCGATTTCCACGGCACCGAAGCCTATACCGGGCCGGGCACCATCGTGAATTCGCACTTCCTGGACGGCATGGACGTGGAAGACGCCAAGCGCACCGTCATCACCCGCGCCGAAGAAGGCGGCTGGGGCAAGGGATCGACGGTGTTCCGGCTGCGCGACTGGGGCGTCAGCCGCCAGCGTTACTGGGGCACGCCGATCCCGATCGTCCATTGCGAGACGTGCGGCCCGGTCGCGGTGCCCAAGGATCAGCTGCCGGTCAAGCTGCCCGAGGACGTGACCTTCGACGTCCCCGGCAACCCGCTCGATCGCCATCCGACCTGGAAAGCTGTCGATTGCCCGAGCTGCGGCAAGCCGGCCCGGCGCGAGACCGACACGCTCGACACCTTCGTCGATTCGTCCTGGTATTTCATCCGCTTCGCCAGCCAGCCCGACGACAAGCCGTTCGACAAGGCAGTGGCCGAGAAGTGGCTGCCGGTCGGCCAGTATATCGGTGGCGTCGAGCACGCGATCCTGCACCTGCTCTACGCCCGCTTCTGGACGCGCGCGCTCAAGCACATCGGCATGCTCGATATCGACGAGCCCTTCGCGGGCCTGTTCACCCAGGGCATGGTGACACACGAGACCTACAAATCCTCGGACGGCCGCTGGCTCGGCACGGCTGAGGTTGAGAACGGCATCGAGATCGCGAGTGGCCAGCCGGTGACGGTCGGCCGCGTCGAGAAGATGTCGAAATCGAAGAAGAACACCGTCGATCCCGAGCCGATCGTCGACCAGTACGGCGCCGACGCAACTCGCTGGTTCATGCTCTCCGATTCGCCGCCCGAACGCGATCTGCCGTGGAGCGAGGCGGGCATCGAAGGGTCGTGGCGCTTCATCCAGCGGCTGTGGCGCTTGTTCGATAATCTCGAAGACGGCGAAGGCGAGGACAAGCCGCTCGATCGCAAGCTTCACCAGACGATCGCCGGCGTGGCCGAGGATATCGAGGCGCTGTCGTTCAACAAGGCGGTCGCCAAGCTCTACGAACTGGTCGCCGCGATCGAGAAGGCGGCCCCCAGCGCCTCGCGCGCCAACGCGACGCGCGTGCTGATGCGCCTCGTCGCACCGATGGTCCCGCATGTCGCCGAGGAAGCCTGGGCCGCCACGGGGCATGACGGGCTGGTCGCCGATGCGCCCTGGCCCGAGGTCGATCCCGCGTGCCTCGTCGAGGACGAAGTGACGATCGCGATCCAGATCAACGGCAAGCTGCGCGACACGCTGACGCTGCCCAAGGGCACCGATCGCCAGGCGACCGAAGCCGCCGCGCTGGCCAGCGACAAGGTCGTCCGCCTGCTCGACGGCAAGCCGCCGAAAAAGGTGATCGTCGTGCCCGATCGCCTGGTCAATCTCGTCGCATGAAACGGCTGGCGGCCCTTTTGCTGGCGGCCGCGCTGTCAGGGTGCGGCCTGCATCCCATGTATGCCGGCGGCACCACCGGGCATGTCGCGACGACGCTGGCAAGAGTCGAAGTCGCCCCGATCCAGGGCAAATCGGGATGGCTGGTGGGCAACGCAGTGCGTGACCGGCTGTCGGCGATGGGCGGCGGCACACCGCTCTACCGGCTCGATATCACGCTTGACGATCAGATCGCCGGGCTCGGCGTCAACCGCAACGACGTGGTGACGCGCGAACGCCGCACGCTGCGCGCGCGCTTCCAGCTGGTCGATCTGGCCAAGGGCACCGTGCTGCTGGATGCGACTGCCGGATCGGACGCGGGCATCGACGTCGTCGGATCCGAATATGCGACGATCGCGGCCGAGAACACCGCGCTCGAAAACCTGTCGGACACCGTCGCCGATCAGATCGTCGCGCGGCTGGCGCTTTACGCTCACCGCACGCACAGCGCGCCGTGAAGGCGAATTTCAACCAGATTCGAGCCGCGCTCGACGCCCCGAGCCCCGACATCCGCCTTTATCTGCTCCACGGCCCCGATGAATCGGGCGCGATCGATCTCGTGCAACGGCTGGCGCGGACGATGGGGCAGGAAGCCGAGCGTATCGATCTCGACGGCGCCACGCTGCGCAGCGATCCGGCGCGGCTGGCGGACGAGGCGGCCTCGCTCTCGCTATTCGGCGGCGCGCGCTACATCCGCGTCGCGGCGGCCGGCGAGGAATGCGCCGACGCGTTCGCCACGCTGCTGGAGGCGGAGCGCGCCGGCAACCCGGTCGTCGCGATCGCGCCCACCGTCAAATCGACCGGCAAGATCGTCAAGCTCGCCACGGCATCGCCGCGCGCGATGGCCTTCGCCTGCTACGTTCCCGATGGCGCGGATGCCGATCGCCTGGCGGCGACCATCGCGCGCGATCACGGCTTGCGCACGACGGGCGATACCGCGCACCGCATCGCCGCGGCGAGCGGGGGCGACCGAGCGGTGATGACCCGCGAAATCGAAAAGCTCGCGCTGTTTCTCGACGCAGGGCCGGACCGGCCGGGCGAGATCGACGATTCTGCGCTCGACGCGATCGGCGCCGATCTGGGCGAGGCCGAAATGGGCCGCGCGATCGAGGCGGCGGTCGGCGGGCGGGTGAGTGATGTGGGGACCGAGCTGGCGCGGCTCGACGAAGCCGGCGTATCGCCGATCCCGGTGCTGCGCGGGCTGGTGCGGCGCCTGATGACGCTGGCCGAAATGCGCGCCGAGATCGATGCGGGCGCCTCGGTCAACGAAGTGATCGAGCGGCACCGCGTGTTCTTCCGCGAAAAGGCGGCGACGGCGCGGGCGCTATCGGCCTGGTCGGCAAGCGCGCTGACCGCCGCGATCGACCGCGTCCGACAGGCCGAACGCGGCATGATGGGATCGGCGACGGCGGGGACGATCATCGCCGAATCGGCGGTGGTGACGCTCGCGCGGATGGCGGCGCGAAAGCGGTAGGATTTTGCCGGGTCGTGCTGACGACACCGTCTTCCCGTTGCGTCATCGTCCTCGCTTTTCCGACAAAAACTGGCCGGTGCGTCGCCGCACCGGCCTTAGGTAGTCCGCAGGAGGAACCTCGTTGGGGCGCCGCCGTCGCTTCGGCGCCCCGATTTCTTCAATAATTGTAGGCGCGCTCGCCATGTTCGCCGAGATCGAGCCCTTCGCGCTCGACTTCGGGGCTGACGCGCAGGCCAGTGACCAGCTTGGCGATGAAGATGGCGATCGTGGTGCCGACCGCGGCCCAGACGATCGTCGTCACCACCGTCTGCAACTGCACCCACAGCTGATGGCCCATCTGCCAATCGGCGCCGCCGGGGCCGCCGAGATAGGGGGCATAGACCACGCCGGTGCCGAGCGCGCCGATCATCCCGCCGATGCCGTGAACGCCGAACGCGTCGAGCGCATCGTCATAACCGAGCTTCGGCTTGAGCACCGAGACGGCATAATAGCAGACGATCGAGGCGATCGCGCCGAGCACGATCGCGCCGAACGGGCCCGAATTGCCCGCCGCCGGCGTGACCGCGACCAGCCCGGCAATGATGCCCGAGCAGAAGCCGAGCGCCGATCCCTTGTGGCCGTTGACTCGTTCGGCCAGCATCCAGAACAGACCTGCCGAGGCGGTGGCGACGAAGGTGTTCATCATCGCCAGCGCCGCCGAGCCATTCGCCTCCAGCGCCGAGCCGGCGTTGAAGCCGAACCAGCCGACCCACAGCAGGCCGGTGCCGATGCCCGTCATCGTCAGCGAGTGCGGCGCCATATAGTCGGTCGGATAGCCGATCCGCTTGCCGAGGATCAGCGAGGCGACCAGCGCCGAGACGCCGGCGTTGATATGCACCACCGTGCCGCCGGCGAAATCGAGCGCGCCCTTCGTGAAGAACAGCCCGTTGCCCGCCCACACCATGTGCGCGATCGGGAAATAGACGATCGTCAGCCAGATCACCGCGAAGACCATGACGGCGGAGACTTTCATCCGCTCGACCACCGATCCCAGCACCAGCGCGACCGTGATCGCGGCAAAGGTCATCTGGAAGCAGATGAAGACATATTCCGGGATCGCGACGCCCGCGGTGAAGGTCGCCGAGGTCGTCGCCGGGGTGACACCCGCGAGGAACGCCTTGGAGAAGCTGGCGATGATCGCGTTGCCGCCATCGCCGAACGCCATCGAATAGCCCCACATCACCCAGACGAGCATGGCGAGTGCCGCCACGGCGCCGATCTGGGTCATCACCGACAGCATGTTCTTGGTGCGGACAAGGCCGCCGTAGAACAGGGCGAGGCCGGGCACGATCATCATCAGCACGAGCACGGTGGACGTCATCATCCACGCGGTATCGCCCTTGTCCACGGTCGGCGCGGCGGTCGCCGCGGCGGCCTGCGCCCAGGCGGGGACGGCGGCGAACAGCGCGGCGCCGAGCGCCAGCACCGTGCCGGAAATTCTGGTCGAATGCTTCATCATTTCCCCCATCACGTTGGACGATTTGTGCGCGGCGCTCACAGGGCGGTCTGATCGGTTTCGCCGGT
>JBQCEK010000043.1:0-7852 GCA_051960335.1 Sphingomonas sp. | reverse complement strand
ATCGCCGGCCTCGCCCCTGTCGTCGCCGAGGCTGTTGCTGCCGGGGACCTCGCAGCGGTTCACATCCACGATCAGGCGGCCGCAGAGCTCGCCGCCATGGCCGAGGCGCTGCGCACCGAGCTCGATTTCGCCGCAGACGAGCCGGTGCCGCTATCCTGGTCGGGCGGCGTACTTAGCAACGACCCGTCGATCCGCACGCGCCTAGAAGCGCGGTTGCGCGAATTGGGGCCGTACGAGCTCGTCGAGCCGCGGCATTCGCCGGCCTACGGCGCGGCGCTCTATGCTGCGCATCAGGCTGGGGAAGCGCCGCGCTGACCACTCGAAAGGGAGATTGTGCGTGAAAGTTAGGACCATCGGGTTGACGATTGCGACAGTCTCCGCTGCCTCATTTGCTGTGCTGTTGCACGCCGCCGCACCCGCCTCGGGAGCGCAAATCGACATCACCAGCCCCGCCGACAACGGCCGCATCGCCTGGAACGCGCAGGCGCCCTATGCCGTCATCGCCAGCTACAACGGCAAGTCGACCAAATTCGGTGAATTGCCGGCGACCGCGGTGGTGCTACGCGCCGCCTACGTCGCCAATGCCGACGCCCCGGCCGCCCGACGTGCGCCGCCGCTGCCTGAGGGGCTTGTGCAGATCAGCCAGTCGAATTGCATGGGCTGTCACGACTTCGCAGCGGCCTCCTCCGCGCCCTCCTTCGCCGCGATCGCCAAGCGCTACGCCGGCCATGTCGGTGCCGCGACGATGCTCGCCGGGCATATCCGCAACGGATCGAGCGGTACCTGGGGCGGCGGGATGATGCCGCCGCACCCCAACCTCTCGCCCGTGCAAGCGACCGCCATCGCGCAGTGGATCGTCGCGAACGCCAACGATCCTTCGGTGCACTACTCGATCGGCAAGAGTGGCAGCTTCCGCATGATCGCGCATGGGAAGCCCGGGGCGCACGCCGGCATGGTGCTCTCGGCTTACTACGCCGGGCCGATCAAGGCCGGCGAGAGCCGAGCCGGCACCGGCCGCAACACCGTCGTCATCTCCGGCTCCTGAGGCGGCGGCGAGACATGGAGCGCCGCACCTTCCTCAAGACTGTCGCCGCCGGCATCGGCGCCTCGATGATCGCCACCAAGGTAGACGCGCAGCAGGCGTCCGCGCGCCCCGCGACCGGCAAGCGAGTCATCGTCGCGGGCGCCGGCATTACCGGCCTAGCCTGCGCTTATGAATTGATGCAGCGCGGGATCGACGTGACCCTGCTCGAGGCGTCGGGCCGCTACGGCGGGCACGTCTTCACCGGGAGCGACGGCCTTTCCGATGGCCTATGGGCCGATTACGGCGCCGATCACCTGACCAAGCCGGGCTACGAACAATTCTTCCGCTATGTCGAGGCGTTCGGGCTGGAGGCGGTGCCCTACCCCAATGCCGAAGGCTCTCCGCTACCGGCGAACAACGGCCAGCTGACGCAGATCGACGGTAAATTCTACACCGATGCCCAGCTTGCCGACGCGGCGACGCTGCGCACGCTCGGCTTCAACGACAAGGAAATCGCCTTCCTGTCGCAAAATCCCTGGTATGAGCTGCCGAGCCTCTACCTCGGCGACTATCTCTCCTGCTTCCACGATGCGAGCCAGCCATTCGGCAATGGCTGCGACGATCTCAACACGATCGATCTCGACACGCTTTATGCGCGCCAAGGCGCGTCGAAACGCGCGCGCGACTATCTCGCCGGCCAGCACGTCAATGCGCTCTACGGCGTATGGCGCTTCGCGGTGATGAGGGATCGCGGCATTCCGCTGTCCGAAGGCGAGACCTATCACCTGAAGGGCGGCAACGGCGAAATGCCCAAGGCCTTCGCCGCCCGGCTCGGCGCACGGGTGAAGCTCAGCCACCCGATCACCGCGATCCAGCATGACCCGACCGGGGTGACGGTGACCTATACCGCCTATGGCTATGACGCGCCGCAGACGATGCGCGCCGATTATCTGGTCAACGCCATCTCGCTGCCGGTCTTCCGCAAGATCCCGGTCACCCCCGCGCTGTCGCCTGCCAAACAGTACGTCGTCGACAATATCACCTACAGCTCGCACCCGTTCTTCGTGTTCGAAGCCGAAAGCAAATTCTGGCTCGACGACGGCTTCACGCAGCTCTCGATGAGCTTCGAACATGACGACATCCAGTCGATCTGGGCGGTGCCCGAGACGCCGGGCTCGACGCGCGTGATCCTGAAGGCGTTCGGCGCCAGCGGGCTATCGCCGCAGCGCGTGCTGGCGGCGTTCCGCGAGGTCTATCCCGGCAAGCGCGACACGATCGTTCAGGCGCTGACCTATGACTGGAGTCAGGACGCCTTCGCGCCGACCTGCGAGATGGAGCCGTTCGCGCCCGGCACGCTCGCCAAGTTCTGGCCCGAGATCATGAAGCCCGACGGCCGCCTCTATTTCGCCGGCACCTATGCAGATCCGCTCAGCCGCGGCATGGAATCCTGCGTTCGCTCCGCCGTGCGCATCGCTCAGGAGATCGCCGATGCCTGAGATCAAACGCCGCGACATCCTGAAGGCCGGGGCCGCCGGCCTCGTCGGCGCCGGCGTCGCGATCCCCGCCTCGGGGCAGTATCTCGAACACAGTTGGGCGAACCACGACTGGGGCGGCGGCCCGCCGGTGTCCGATCGACTCTATCAGGGGCCGTTCAGCAATTACGGCGCCGACGCCAACGCCCCCGGTGGCGAAGTGGTGATGGCGACATCGCCGTCGCGCGAAATCGTGCCCAATTACGGCATGGGGCTTACCGTCTATATCTCGGGCGACATCGGCCCCCCTCGCCTGCCCGGCCAGTCGCTCGAACGCTCGATCGAGGATCTGATCAAGCTCCCCTTCGTGCAGAAGGTCTATCTCCGCCCCAATTGGCGCGAGGTGCAGAGCCGCCCCGGCAGCCTCGACCTGCCCGACTGGTGGCGCATCACCTTCGACGTCGCCAAGCAATACGGCAAGCGCGTCGGTTTTCGCATCATGCTGGAGAACCCCGATTACGCCGAACCGGGCATGCCACAGTTCCTGATGGACAAGGTGCCATATGTCCCGCTGAAGGGCAGCTGGACCGGCGATCCGAGCCAGGTGCGCTATCGCAAGAAGCACGCGATGCCGCGCTACGACGATCCGGCCTATCAGGCGGGGTTCGAGGAGCTCAACGCGCTGCTCGCTGATCACTACAATGGCGCCGCCGACATCGAATACATGGATACGATGATGTACGGCTTCTGGGGCGAGGGGCACACTTGGCCGTTCGAGGGCAACATCTTCCCCAGCAACATGATCGCGCAGCAAACGATGCTGCGCATGCTCGACACGCAGCTCAAATACTGGACCAAGACGCCGCTGGTCACCAACACCCAGCCCGATTTCAACAAGGTCGGCAATGCCGCTATGCTCGATCGCACCGTGCGCACGAACAACTGGATCCGTAGCGACACGATCTTCATCGAGAACACCCAGATCGAGGCGCTCAGCAATCGCCCGCCCTGGATCGCCGCGATCAGCGAAGTGGGTATGACAACCGGCGTGCCTGATCAGCTCGGCATCGACGACGGCGTGACACAAAACGAACAGGTCGCGGCACATGTGCTCGCGGTAGGCGCCAATTACTGGTCGATCTGGAACTGGCACAACATCGCCGCGGCCAATGTCCTCAGTTATTATGATAAATATCCAGACCCCATCGACCATGCCGCGCGCCGTATCGGTTACCGAATCTATCCTGCCTTCGTGTGGCCATTTGAGCGCGACGGCGGCCGCGGTCTGGTGATAGGCTTGGCCAATGACGGCGTGGCCGCCCCGCCCGGCGTAATACGCCTGACGCTAGCCGATGAGCATGGTGCCCCGATCGCAACCGGCTGCATCGATCCAGGATGTCCGAAGCCGACCGGCATACATCAGGTCATGATGTCATGGGCCGGTCATCGGGATTGGGCCGGGCTGCGACTAAAGGCGGAGCTCATCGTCAAATCCGTAGCGCATCCGGTGCGATGGGCTTGCTGCCAGACACTGAACGACGACGGATCGCTCACGATGCGCCGAAATCTTCGACCATGATCATGGCGAGTTCGCGTGAGTGCTCGAGACCGAGCTTGGTCAGGGGGCCTGCGCCAGCCATCGGGTCCCGACAGCTATCGCAAAAAAAACGGCGGGACTACTCTTTGCGATAATCACCGGGCGCAACGGCCCACGCTGGCTTGCCCGCTGTCGCAATCGGCCACGTTCGAAATTTGGCAGAAAGCGGAAAGGTGGGGCGGCGCTTGCGCGTGCTCCTCGCCGATGCCGCTCAGCTAAAGGTTACGGGCTGGTGGAGCCGAGGGGAATCGAACCCCTGACCTCTGCAGTGCGATTGCAGCGCTCTCCCATCTGAGCTACGGCCCCGCGCCCGGCCCGGCAGCGCCGGGAGGCACGCCTGTAGCGGCACTTTTGGAGCGATGCAACAGACGCGAGAGCTTCGCGACAACTTCGCTTCTGCCGGGCGGCGAAAGGGCGCGCCCTGCGCTTCGAGATCGGACCGCAACAGCCACGAAATCTCTTCAAACCACATTGGCAGCGCGGTGCGACAACATGCGTATCAGGGCAGGCTCAGCCCCGCCAGAATAGGCCGCAGTCGCTGCTCCATCGCTTCATAACCTTTGGCCGTCGGATGAACACCATCGACGGAAAAGCCGGGCTTCATGCCACCCTGAAGCCGCGCGATTGGTGCCGATGATCACCGGCCGCTTGGGCGCCAGTGCGTAAAGCCGGCGCGGGCTGGCGGGCAGCACCTTGCCGTCGATCGTGGTGTGCAGCCACAGGAAGCCGTGGGTCTGGACGCCAGGGTCGATCAGCTTGAGGTCGGCCGCCAGCAACGCCGTAACCGAATCGTGTCGCAGTTTCTCGATATCGCCACCCGAATCCATAAGCGCGTCGAGCTGGTCGCCCAGGCGAAAGGCGTCATCGAGACTGCGGAACGGCAAACCGAAGCCGGGCGTGCCGCTTTCCATAATCGCCTTCTCGAACAGTCCTTTGGTCTCGGGGCTGGCAAGCAGCAAAGAAACGTCCTGCGAGCCCGCGGATTCGCCGAATATCGTCACGTTGCTGGGATCGCCGCCGAATGTGGCAATGTTCGCCTGCACCCATTTGAGGGCGGCGATCTGGTCCATCAGGCCGTAATTACCCGACGCCCCGCCCTGCTCCTTCGCTAGGCCGTGATGCGACAAAAAGCCGAGCACGCCGAGCCGATACTGGATCGACACCAGCACCACGCCTTTGTCGGCAATGCGTGACTGGACCGTCCCTCCGCTGCCGCCGGCATAGTTACTACCGCCATGAATCCACACCATCACCGGGCGCGTGCCCGTCAGCGCCGGCGTGCGGACGTCGAGCGTCAGACAATCCTCGCTGGCATAGCGGTAATTATGCGAGTTCCACTGATAGTCGTTCTGGATACACGCCGGCGCCTCATGCGTGGCATCGCGGACGCCCTGCCACGCCACCACCGGCTGCGGCGAGCGCCAGCGATTCTCGCCGGTAGGCGGCGCCGCAAAGGGAATGCCCTGGAAGACCAGCGCTTGGCCATCCCGGCTGGCAGTTCCCTCGATCATGCCGCCGGTTACATCCACGACCGGTGGCGGCACGGGAACTGACGGCGGCGGAACGTCGATTGCCACCAGCCCCGCCAGAAGGAGCGCGATCATATCATCCCCCTGCCTTCACTGCCTGTTGCACGACATTCCAGCCGCGTAGCTTCAGCGTCGCGCCGTTCACCGGTGTGTCGGCCGGGAAACGGATGTCGATCGTGCGGCTCTCTCCGGGCAGCAGCGACACGTAATTGTCCTGGTAATATGCCGGCAGCACCTGGGTGCCGGCACCATCGACCAGCGTCAGCTTCGCCTCCAGCGCAGGCACCTTCCCCGGATTGTCGATCGTAGCGCGCACCAGCATGTCGTTACCGTCGCGCACCGGCGCTGCGGCGGTCAGCGCCAGCGGCGTCTGCCCCAACTGATCGAGCGCGCGATACGCCGCCTCATCGCGCCCGCGCCAGTAGAAGTTGCGATCGACCTCCTGCCCTTGCGCATTCTTGAGCACCAGTTCGACCAACGCAGCACCGTGAGCGGCCAGGATCGGCGTCAGCGGCACATCGGCCAGATCGGTCTTGCGATTGGCACCGGCATCGACCGTATCGGTGCGGTTGAACAGCGGCGTCCCGTCCAGCCCGACGACGCGCGTCTCCACCGTCATCCCCGGCTGATCGCCCTGCGCGGTGTTGATGACAACCAGCTTGTTGTCGGGCAAGTTGAGCTGGACGTGGAGCGGCTTGTTCGCTTCCTTCGCGCCGTAATAGGCCGCCGAGGTATCGTAATCCCAACTGTAGAGCTGCCAGATGTTGGACGGCCAGGCCGGGTGCGACATCCACAGCAGATGCCCGCTATTCTTGGTCCACAGATGGCCGAGGAAGCCCTCGTACATCGCCTTGTGATCCTCCATGTTCATCATCTGCGCTTTGCGTTCGAAATCCTCGAAGCTGTCGGGCGCGCCGAACATGGTCGATAGGGCAGCCATGAAGCCGTGGGTGTCGCCGTTCCCACTGAAATGCCAGTCGTGATAGGCCAGCGTATCGCTGAGCGGCCACAGATCCGCCTTGGGTACCGACCGCTTTACCGATTCAAGCGTCGCGAGGCTGGGCGTTCCCGATTCGACCGAAAAGCCGGTAGCGAGATCGGTGAAATAGCCGGCCGGCGGGCGATAATCATACGGCCCCGATCCCTGCAGCTCGATCGAATTGGACGAGCCCGTATACCAGCGCGTGCCGTCAAGCTGCGCGACCGCATCGTCCAGCCCTTCGTTGAGCGTCGGATAGGGTACGCCTTCGTTGCGGCCGAACCAGACGACGATCGAGGGATGGTTGCGATAGCGCGCGATGACGTCGCGCGCGTTCTTCAGGAACAGCTGCGGGTCTTCGGGCTCGATCTGGTAATTCTGCGTCGATTGCCAGAAATCGTTGAGGATCATCATGCCGTTTTCGTCGGCAAGCTCGTAGAATTGCTCCTCGTCGTTATTGCCCATCCAGTTGCGGATGATGTTCATGTGCGCCTCGCGCTGGAGGCGGAAATACGGAGCCAGGCGCGCACGGCTCGATTGCTTCATCGCGTCGTCCATGCCCCAATTGCCGCCGCGCGCGGCGATCTTCACACCGTTGACACGGAGGGTCAGGTGCGGCTCGGGCAGCGCGTCGGCAGTGGCGTCGGTGACCGCGGGCGACGTTTCGCCGGCCGGCGTCAACGATTCGACCCAGCCATGCGGGGTCTGTTTGATGCCGGCATGCGTCACGTCGATCAGCTTCTCGCCATCGAGATATCCATTGGTCGGCTGAACGGTAACACGGCGCAGCGCGCCGTTGCTGTCGAACAGCGACAGATCGTAGCTGACCTCGCGGATGCCGAATTTCAGCGTCTTGGTGTCGGACACCGCGCCGCCGGTCGTCGCGGTCAGCGTCAGCGCGTGAAGAGTCGGATCGCCATAGTCGTTGGGCCACCACAATTTCGGGTTGAGCACGTGCAACTGCCGGAATTCGGCCGGGGTCAGCTTGACCTCGGACATGCCGGGTGCCGCCGTGACGGTCTTCTCGACGGTCACGTCATCGAATGCCGCGCGTACCATCACCTGCGCCGGCGCACCCGCGCTGTTGTTGATCGGCACGGTGATATAGACGTCCGCGCTATCGGTGCGCGGTAGCGGCAGATCGGTCACGACATGAGGATCGCCGATCTTGACTGTGCCGTGCGCCTGCAGCTCGACCGGCAGCCACAGCCCAGTGTCGCGATCACGGATGCCCGGAATCCAGTCCCAGCC
>JBQCEK010000042.1:0-2704 GCA_051960335.1 Sphingomonas sp. | reverse complement strand
GCGTCGCGGATCCAGCAGAAGCGGTAATCCCAGTTGCGTCCCGAATTGGCGTGTTCGGGGATCGATGTGGTCAGCGCCGCGACGATCGCGCCGGTTTCCTCATGCTGGCAGAGCTTCAGCGTGATTGCCGAGCGGATCACCGCCTCCTGCCACTCCACCGGCGTCGCGAGGCCGCGGACCCAGTGACGCCATTCCTCGGTCGTCCGTTCGAGCATGGATTCGACCGCTTCGACGAGATCGGCAGTGAAGCTTTCATCGGGGCCGAGGAAGAAGTGCAGCGGCCGTTCGACGCGAAACAGGCGCTCGTCCTCGATCCAGCCGACGGCGGCGTTGGTGGTGAGCCGAAGCACGCTTTCTTCGACGAGATAGCGAATATGATTGGAGCCGCGAGTGTGATCGGCCATCGCGCCGCCCCAATTGCGTGCCGGGCGCAGGCGAACGCGAATGCGCGGCGCACCGGCGACGGGGCGGACGATGCGCGCGAAGGCGACCGGGCGGTACATCCGGCCGGTGCGTTTGAACCGCGGGCAAAAGTCGATCACCTCGATCGCATTGCCCTTCGCATCGGTGTGCCGGGTGACGAGGATCGGCGTGTTGCGCAGATAGGATTGCGTGGTTTCGACGACGCCGTCGAGATCGATCTCCCAAAAGCCGTAAGCGCCTTCGCCGGCAGGGGGCTTGTCGTCGAGCAGCGAGCAGAAGGCCGGATCGCCATCGACGCGCGGGGTGCAGCCCCAGACGAACCGGCCCGAGCGATCGACCAGCGCGGAAACCTGGCAATTGCCGATCGGCCAGAGATCGAGCGTGGCGGTCATAAGGCGGCTTTCAGAAAGGCGTGGACGGCGGCGACATCGCCGAGGCGGTAAGCGGCGGCGGTTTCGCGCGGCTCACCGACGAGCACGCCAGCGCCGGCGTGGGTTGCACAAGCGACGAAGCCCGGCTCGTCGGTGAGGTCGTCGCCCAGGAAAAGGGGGGGGTGGCCGACGAAGGGCGCGCGACCCAGCAACGCCCGGATCGCCGAGCCCTTGTCATGGCCGGGCAGGCGAAGCTCGACCATCATCTTGCCGTGCTGGACGTCCAGTTGGTTGCCGCGCGCGAAATCCTCGACCAGCGCATGCGCCTCGCGCTCGGCGTGCGGAGCCAGGCGATAATGGACGCCGACGCCCAGCGATTTTTGCTCGATGACGATCCCGTCATGACCACCGAGGCGATCGGCGAACAGCCGGGCGGCGCGATCAAGCGCGGTGGGGCGGTCCGGCCGCTCGATAGCGCCGCCGGCAAGCCGCGTTTCCGCGCCGTGGCTGCCGACGATCGGCAGCGCGTGCGCGCCCAGCAGATCGTCCAGCTTGGCGATCGACCGGCCGCTGACCAGTGCTACCCGTCCTTCGAGGCGATCGAGCAAGCGATCGAGCAGATCGGCGAGCGGACGATGCACCGCGACGGCATCGGGCGTATCGGCAAGATCAACCAGGGTGCCATCGAAATCGAGGAACAGGCTCGCGTTGGCGAGCAGGTCGGCGGGCGGCGGCGGAAGGTCGCGGGGATCGGCCATCGCGGCCTTCTGAACGGTCTGCATGGTCGGGTGAACCCCTCGCGGCCAACTTTGTTGCAGCGCACTCGTTACGCAGCCGTGCCCTGACGGTTGCTTTGCCCGGGCCGAAGCCTAGAGACGCTGCATGACCGATGACGACAAGCGACTCGCCGCCCTTGCCGCCGTGGCGGAAGTGCAGCCGGGCATGCTGATCGGCCTCGGCACCGGATCGACCGCCGCGCATGCGATCGCGGCGATCGGCGCGCTGGTGGCGTGCGGGCTGGAGATCGATGCGGTCGCCACGTCGCTGGCCAGCGCCAAGCTGGCGGAGAAACACGGTATATCGCTGCTCGATTTCGAGGATGTCGCCGCGATCGACCTGGCGATCGACGGCGCGGACGAGATCGACGCGCAGTGCCGCGCGATCAAGGGCGCGGGCGGGGCGATGCTTCGCGAGAAGATCGTCGCCAGCGCAGCGAGCCGGATGATCGTGATCGCCGATGGATCGAAACGCGTCGGGCGGCTGGGCGCTGCGCTCGTGCCGGTGGAGGTGTTGCCGTTCGCCCGCAGCTTCGTGGCCGGGCAGTTGCAGCTGATCGGCGCCGCGCCGGAGTTGCGCAAGGCGGGGAGCGATCCCTATCTGACCGATCAGGACAACATCGTGTTCGACTGTGTTTTTGCCGATCTGGATGATCCCGAACGGCTCGCCGCATCGCTCTCCGCGATCCCCGGCGTGCTGGGGCACGGGCTGTTCGTGAGCGAGATCGATGCCGCCTATATCGCGCATGACGGCAGCGTCGATCGGCTGGAGCGAAACTGACGAAACAAAGACCGGCGCGCCGGCGTTCGGTTGTCATAGCTGGGGAAAGAATCGAAGATGACCGATACCGCGACCAAGCCGAAGCCGACCGACGACGTGCGCGAGGACGGCAGCCCCGAACGGCTGGCGATCGACACGATCCGAACGCTCTCGATGGACGCGGTGCAAAAGGCCAATTCGGGCCACCCCGGCACGCCGATGGCGCTGGCGCCGGTCGGCTATACGCTGTGGAGCCAGTTCCTCCGCACCGATCCCGACAAGCCCGATTGGCCCAATCGAGACCGCTTCGTGCTGTCGGTGGGCCATGCCTCGATGCTGCTCTATTCGCTGATCCATCTCGCCGGGATCGAAGA
>JBQCEK010000041.1:0-5107 GCA_051960335.1 Sphingomonas sp. | reverse complement strand
GGCGCGCCAGCGATCATAGCGCACGCCCAGCGTCAGCCGCGTTGCCGGATCGAGCGCGATCGCATCCTCAGCGAAAGCGCCGATCGTATTGGTGCGCCCGAAGGTGCGCGTTGAGAGCGCCGCATCGGCGGCTTCGCGCCAATGGCTGGTGTTGAACACACTTTGATCGGTTTCATAGAGGTTGGCGTTGACGCCGATCGCAATGTCATGCGCGCCGATCGTGCGCGTCGCCAGCAAGTCGCCGGTGTACCAGCCCGTCGGCCCTTGCTGAGTCAGCTGCCCGGCGCCATCGTCGCGACCAGCCGCAAAGCCATTCGATTGGCGCGAATCCTGCCGATCGAAGCGCAACGTCGATAGATTGAGCCGAACGTCGAACCCGGCAACCGGCGCTTCGATCTTGCCGCCGGCCAGCCATTCGTTCTTGCGCGCGATCCCCCAGCGGAAGCTGGTCCTGGGATTGAGCGTGTAGCTATGCCCCTCGAAGCTGACGAGGTTGGTGGAATCGCCATAGAACGGATTGCCCGCGGCATCGCTCAAATAGGTTTTGGGATCGAGATTGCGTTCCTCATTCCACCAATAAGCGAACAGCAGCTCGCCGTGGACGTCCCCCGAATCGTAGCGCACTTCGCCGCGCGCCTGATCCTGCCGCAATTGCGTGACCGAATAGTCGCCCGCGACAGGGGGGACGACGTTGGTGCCGCTCGCGGGGATCAGATGCGGATCGACGAACGCGCCGGTGACGGGCGTGCCGGCGGCGGGATTGGCGTAATTCGCCGCAGAATAGCCGAACAGATAATATTGCTGCGGCTGGCCCTGGTTGATCAGCCGCCGCGCCGAAACGCGGATTCCCCAGGGGCTATCCTTCGGCTTGATGGAGACGCCGCCTTCGGCGGAATAGCCCCACAAATCGTCATGGGTCGCGAACTGATCGAACGGCTGGTAGAAATTCTGAAGGTTGACGAACGCGCCGGTCTTGTCCGGCGCGCGGGTGGTGATGTTGACGATGCCGCCCATCGAATTGCCCGGATAGCGGGCGGAATAGGGGCCATAGACGATATCGAACTGCTTCACTTCGTTCGGCCCGACGATCCCCCAGGCCGGGGGATAGCTGAACGAATTGCCGAGGAAGTTCGAAATCACGAAGCCATCGACCATCACCAGCGAGCGCGCGCTTTGCGTGGAATGCGTGCCTCGAAACCCCGGCACCGCATTATTGTCGCCGATGTAACGGGTACGTACGAAGAAATCGGGCGCGTATTTGATCAGATCCTCGGTGTTGAAGGCGTTGACCCCGGCGAACTGTTCGTCGCCAAGGCTGACGGAAAGCCCGCGCGGCTCGATCGAGATCGGCGCGCTGCGCTGCCCTACGACCAGAATATCGCGATTGTCGGAAGAGGCCGCAGGCTGATCCTGCCCGGCGGCGAACGACGGCGTGGCGGCGAGCGCCGACACGCAGATGAGCGCGCCCGCAGGCGCGCCGATGGAAATACGCATGGATTGATTGTCCTCACCTGAACGATATCGGGCGCGCCCATCAACGGGCGCGCCGGCAGTATCAGGTGAACGCGGGTGGTCCGGTGGCGGGCGGGGGCGGCGCGGCGAGCCCGCGACCGACCGATACGATGCCCAGGACGATCAGCGTGGGCATTGCCGCCGCCACGGGGACGATCGGCGACGGCGGCAGATCCGGGAGTGCCGCGGCCATGCCCAGGCCGGCGAAGGTGCAGGGGTGATCGCCCTGATCCTGCCCGGCGGGCGCCTGGTGATGGTTCATCCCCGGCATATCGGCCATCGTCTCGACCGGGCCCATGCCGGTACAGATCGTCAGCCTGATGCCGCCCGAATCGGTAATCGGCATCCAGCCTTCGGGAATCGCCACGCGCAGCAGCATCGCGCAGGCGAACACCGCCAGCAGCAGCCGGCGCTGGATAGCCGTCAGGGAACGCATCGCATGCATCGGCTCGGCGCGTGCCAGCGCCCGATCGACAAGGCAAGCGACATCTGCGCCCTTCCCGGCCGCCGGTCAGTCGCTATATGGTGTCGCCATGCGGCCGATCCGCCTCGATGCTGCCAAGGTGCAGCCCGTCCTCAAGCCCGGCATTTTCGCGCGCCCGTTCTTCGAGGACAAGAATCGCGCCTTCTGGATGCTTCAGGCGGCGGGATGGTCAGGCTATCTGCTGCTTCGCAGCATCCCGACGATCGTCGGCGATCAGCCGCTCAAGGGCCTGATCGGCAACGTGCTCGAAGCGATCATCGGCTATTGCATCACGCTGCTGTTATCGACGCTTTATGGCCTGTACCGGCGCAAGCTGCCGCAGGTCACGGGCATCCTGTTGGCGGTGGCGACGCTCGCGGCCGCTACATTCCTGTTCGCGGTGCTGGACGCCTTCGCCTTCTCGCTGCTGAACTCGTCATCCGGCGGCGGCAGCCCGCTGCACCTGGTGTTCGGATCGATCTACATCGGCTTCATCGTGCTGGCCGGCTGGTCGGCGCTTTATTACGGCATCAATTACTATCTGATCGTCGAGGATCAGATCGATCAGCTCCAGCGGCTCGAAACCCAGGCGTCGAGCGCACAGCTGGCGATGCTGCGCTATCAGCTCAACCCGCATTTCCTGTTCAACACGCTCAATTCGATCTCGACGCTGGTGCTGCTGAAGCAGACCGAGCGCGCCAACGCGATGCTGAGCCGATTGTCCTCCTTCCTGCGCTACACGCTGGCCAACGAAGCGACCGCGAACGTGACGCTGGCGCAGGAGGTGGAGACGCTGAAGCTCTACCTCGAAATAGAAAAGATGCGCTTCGAGGATCGTTTGCGGCCGCGTTTCGACATCGATCCGCGCTGCGCCAAGGCCCGCCTGCCCTCGCTGCTCCTTCAGCCTCTCGTTGAAAATGCGATCAAATATGCGGTGACGCCCAAGGAGGAGGGCGCCGAAATCGCCGTCAGCGCTCGACTCGCCGGAGACAGAGTGCAGATCGCCGTGTCCGACACCGGGCCCGGTGTTCATGGAACGAAACTGCGTCCAAGCCTTTCAACCGGGGTCGGGCTTGCCAATATCAGGGACAGGCTGGCGCAGGCTTTCGGGCCCGACCACCGTTTTGAAACCCGATCGAACCGCGGGGGCGGGTTCGGTGTTGAAATCGAGATACCGTTCCAACTCGAGGAACCGACACGAGAGGCCGCATGACCATCCGCACCATCCTGGTCGATGACGAACCCCTGGCCATCCAGGGCCTGGAGCTTCGGCTCGAAAATTACGACGACGTCGAAATCGTCGACAAATGCACCAACGGCCGCGAAGCGATCCGGTCGATCAAGACGCACAAGCCCGATCTCGTCTTCCTGGACATCCAGATGCCCGGATTCGACGGCTTCTCGGTCGTCCAGGGCCTGATGGAGATCGAACCGCCGCTGTTCGTCTTCGTGACAGCCTATTCGGATCACGCCATCCGCGCCTTCGAAGCGCAGGCGATGGATTATCTGATGAAGCCGGTGGAGGATTCGCGCCTTGCCGACACGCTCGACCGCGTACGCCAGCGCCTCACCGAGAAACGCGGCGTCGAGGAAGTGGAAAAGCTGAAGGAAGTGCTCGCCGAAGTCGCGCCCGACGCCGTCGAGAACATGCCCGATTCGGCCGATCAGATGGCGTCGAGCCGCTTCGAAAAGCTCATCAACATCAAGGACCAGGGCCAGATCTTCCGGGTCGATGTCGATACGATCGAACGGATCGACGCCGCGGGCGATTACATGGTGATCTACACCGGCGATCGAAACCTGATCCTGCGCGAAACGATGAAGGATCTGGAAAAGCGCCTCGATCCGCGCCGCTTCCAGCGCGTGCATCGCTCGACGATCGTCAACCTCGATCTCGTCCGAGAGGTGAAGCCGCACACCAATGGCGAATGCTTCCTGGTGCTTGGCTCGGGCGCGCAGGTGAAGGTGAGCCGCAGCTACCGCGACGTGGTGGCGCGTTTCGTTCATTGAGCGACGCGTGGCGCTCCTCGCTGGCGGGGATCACCGCCCAGCTGGGCGAGGAGCGCGCCGCTTACGGCATTCGCCACGGCTCGATGCGAGTCGGGGTGTATGCGCCGCATGGAATCGATACGCAGTCGCCGCATCGGCAGGACGAGCTTTACATCGTCGCTTCGGGCACAGGCGTGTTCATCAAGAATGGCGAACGGAGCGTTTTTCGCCCCGATGACGTGCTGTTCGTCGAGGCGGGCGCGGAACACCGCTTCGAGGATTTCAGCGACGATTTCGCAACTTGGGTGATCTTCTGGGGTCCTGAGGGTGGTGAACCTGCTTAACCCGCTTGGGCTGACGCCGCCAACCTGCTAGGCGCGCGGCCATGCTCAACATCAACGGCATCACGGTGCGCCTTGGCGGACGCACGATCCTCGGCGGCGCGAGCGCAGCCTTGCCGCCGGGCAGCCGCGTCGGGCTGATCGGGCGCAACGGCGCGGGCAAATCGACGCTGGTCAAGGTGATCGCCGGACAGCTCGATCCCGACGACGGCGTCACCGAAATGCCCAAAGGCGCGCGGCTCGGTTACGTCGCGCAGGAAGCGCCGGCGGGCAAGACGACACCGTTCGAGGCGGTACTGGAGGCCGATGTCGAGCGTGCCGCGCTGATGGCCGAGAGCGAGACGTGCCACGACGACCATCACCGCCTCGCCGAGGTTCACGAACGCCTGCTGGCGATCGACGCCTATGCCGCACCGGCGCGGGCCGCGCGAATCCTCGTCGGGCTCGGCTTCGACGAAGAGATGCAGCAGCGTCCCCTCGACAGTTTCTCGGGCGGCTGGCGGATGCGCGTGGCGCTGGCGGCGCTGTTGTTCTCTCAGCCCGACGTGCTGCTGCTCGACGAGCCGTCGAACCACCTCGACCTCGAATCGACCCTTTGGCTCGAGAACTTCCTCAAGGGCTATCCGGGCACGCTGATCGTGATCAGCCACGAGCGCGACTTGCTCAACAACGTCGTCGACACGATCCTCCACCTGCAGGGCGGCAAGCTCACGGTCTATCCGGGCGGATACGACGCGTTCGAGACCCAGCGGGCCGAGCGGGCGGCGCAGCTCGCCGCGGCGAAAGCCTCCCAGGACGCCCA
>JBQCEK010000040.1:0-4862 GCA_051960335.1 Sphingomonas sp. | reverse complement strand
TGAGGAGCCGATCCGCGTGATCTCGCCATATTCAACGGCGCGAAGCAGCCGATCCTGTGCCGCCATCGACAGGGTGCCGAGCTCATCGAGGAACAAGGTGCCTCCATCGGCCTCCTCGAACCGCCCGGCGCGGGCACGCGTGGCGCCCGTAAATGCGCCAGCCTCATGGCCGAACAGCTCGGCCTCGATCAGCGTTTCGGGCAAGGCCGCGCAGTTCATGATGACCAACGGCTGATCCCAGCGCGGCGACAGGCGATGAAGGCGCTCGGCCACCAGTTCCTTGCCAGTGCCGCGCTCGCCGATCACCAGCACCGGGCGATCGAGCGCGGCGGCGCGGCTCGCGCGCTCCAACGCGTCCAGGAACGCGCTCGATTGACCGATGACCTGCGTCGTCCGCTCCATCCCCATCCCTTGGCGCATTCCGCCAACTGTTGGCAAGAACAAAGTGTATTGCTCGAATAAACACCGCGGATTTCAGCCATTCTCAAAATTGGCACGGCTCCTGCAAACTATCTGGCAAGCCCGTCGATCAAGACGGATCGTCAGTTCGAAATTCAGGGAGGTCCCCATGCTTAAGTTTGAAACCGCCGGTCGTACCCTCGCCGCCCTCGCCTTCACCGCGCTGTTCAGCTCGGTGTTCATGCTTGGTGCACTTGGCCCCGCGATCGGGCATATTGCCGCGGGCACCATCGCCTGATCGGCAGCCGGGGCGGCAAACCCTTGCGCCGCCCCGGCACCCCTTTTTGACCCAGGAGCACATAATGGGCATTTTCTCGCGAACCCGAGACATCATCGCCGCCAATGTCACCGATCTGCTCGATAAGGCCGAAGATCCGGCCAAGATGATCCGCATGATCATCCTCGAGATGGAGGAGACGCTGGTCGAGGTTCGCGCATCCGCCGCGCGCACCATCGCCGACCAGAAGGAAATGCGCCGCCATATCGCCAAGCTCGACAAGCTCCAGGAAAACTGGACCGAGAAGGCCGAACTGGCGTTGTCGAAGGATCGTGAGGACCTGGCCAAGGCCGCCTTGCTCGAGCGCCAGAAGGCCGCCGACATGAGCGAGCAGCTTCAGGCCGAGATCACGGTGCTGGATGATGCGCTGCGCGCCTCGGAAGAGGATATCGCCAAGCTGCAGACCAAGCTGCGCGAAGCCCGCAGCCGGCAGAACACGATCATGACTCGCCTCGAATCAGCGAATAACCGGGTTCGCCTGCGCGAAGTCTATAATGGCCCGAAGACGCAAGATGCCTTCTCCCGCTTCGACGTGCTCGAACGCCGGGTCGATCTGGCCGAGGGCCATGCCGATGCGCTGTCGCTCGGCGGCCCGAAGAAGACGCTCGACGAGGAAATCGCCGAGCTGAAGTCGAGCGACAAGGTCGAGGCCGATCTCGCCGAGCTCAAGGCCCGCCTGAAGAAGGAATCGTAAGATGGACGATCTGACCCCCGTATTGGTCTGCGCCGTCCTTTTCATCGGCCTGCCGTGGATCATCTTCCATTACATCACCAAGTGGAAGCAGGCGCCGCGCATGACCGACGAGGACGAGAACCTACTCGACGAGATGTACAATCTCGCCCTCCGGCTCTAGGATCGCATGAACACCGTCGAGCGGATCGTCGCCGCCGACCACCCCGACTGGAAGCCGCTGTCGCCTCCCCAGGAGCCGGCCCAGACCTACCAGTCATTCGAAAGCTTCGAACGGACCAGGAGGAACTGATGTCTGCCAGCCGCACCCAATTCTATCTCGATAAGCAGAACGGCAAGTGGATGGGCGTATGCGCGGGCATCGCCGATTACACCGGGCTCGATACCACGCTCGTCCGCGTCGGCATGGTTCTCCTGACCTTCGCGACCAGCGGCTGGGTGCTGCTTGGCTATCTCGCCGCCGGCTGGCTCGCGCCGAAGAAGCCGATCGGGCTTTATCAGTCGGAAGACAACGCCAAGTTCTGGCAAGGCGTTCGCACCAATCCCAAGCGCTCGACCGCCGAAGTCCGCTCCAAGTTCCGCGACATCGACCGCCGGCTCGCCGACATCGAGCTGATGTACACCAGCCGCAACACGCGCCTGGCGGATGAGATCGATAGCCTGCGCTGAAGCGTAGCCCAGGGAGTATGGACAATGGATAACGGTCAACTCTTCATTCTCGCGATCATCGCCATCTCGATGTTCGCCGGCGTGATCCGCTTCAGCATCATGGCCAAGCACGGCTATCCGCTTGATGACCATCGCAACCGCAATCGGATGCGTCGCGCGATGCGCCGCCGTCCGTTCGGGCTGATGACGGTGGGCGCCATGGCCGTCCACGACAGCCAGGACGAGGCATACGATCCCGAAGCAGCGCGCAAGATCGAGCTGCTCTCGAGTGAGAACGAGAAGCTCACCGGTCAGATCGGCCGGCTCGAAGAACGGCTGCGCGTGCTCGAGCGCATCGCCACCGATCCCGCCGAACGCACCGCGCGCGAAATCGACGCGCTGCGCGACCGCGATTGAGAAAGGACCAAGACAGTGGAAGTTGCGGAAGTCTTCATGCGGTTGGGCCCGCTGGTCGTCATGGTCACGCTGATCGGCGTCGTCGGGTGGATGTTCACCACCTGGCTTCGGATCAAGAACGGCTATCCGCTCGATGGCGCCTGGGGGCAGGCAATCTACCCCAAGACCAGCGACGAGGCGATGGAACGGGTAAAACTGCTCAGCCAGGAAAATGCCCAGCTCCGCGCCGAACTTGGTTCGATCAAGGATCGGCTCGGCAATGTCGAGCGGATCGTCACCGACAGCGGCAACCTGCTCGATCAGGAAATCGAGCGGCTTCGCGGCCCGGTCAAGTGAGGAGATGACCCCATGAGCCCGCTTCTTATTCCGCTGCTCGCGCTCTGCATTCCGATGGTCGCCCTGATCGGCGCGCTAATCGTCAAGCCGTGGCTCGCCCATCGGGAAAAGCAGATGGAAATCGAATCGCGCATGGTCGCCGAAAAGGCAGCGCAATATGCCGCCCATACCGAGCGGCTCGAACAGCGTGTCCGTGTGCTCGAACGGATCGTCACCGACAAGGGCATCACGCTTTCGGACGAGATCGAGAAGCTGCGCGACGAATCGCTCAACTAGAACAAATCAGAACGAAGAATTCAGGAGGAACTGGACCCATGAACCCGTTTGAAATGGTCGTTGCGATCATCATCGTGGTGACCATCGGCAAAGTGCTGCAATCGCGCTTCCGCTACAGCCAGCAGGCGCACCAGGCAGATCCTGCCGAAGCTCTCGAAAACCGGCAGCTGCGCGGCGAGGTTCAGGCGCTGAAGGAGCGCATCCAGGTCCTCGAACGCGTCATTACCGACACTCATTCCAGCAGCGACCTCGACCGCGAGATCGAGCGCTTGCGCGACCGCACCTGAAGAGGAACCGTGTCATGAACGACCCGACCTTCTATCTCACCATGGCCCTCGCCGGATTGGCCGGGCTCGCGATGCTCAGCGTCGCGGCGCTCACCGGCTGGCGCGGCTGGCTTCAGCTCAAGCAGCAGGAGCTCGATCGACACGGTGAGCCGCGCGATCACGGCGTTCCCAACGCCACCGCCCGGATCGAAATCGCCGACCTGAAGGAACGCATCCGCAAACTCGAAGCGATCGCCGCCGGGGTGGACCTTTGATCCCGACCCGTCATCCCAGCGAAAGCCGGGGTCTCCCGATGGCCAAGACACTCCAGCCTTCGCTGGCATGACGGTTTGATTTGGCGAGCCTGCGCACTTAACTGCGCGGCATGACCAACCTTCCCGACCTTCAGGACGAATACGCCTTTCTCGACGCCGATGATCGCTACCGCCTGCTGATCGATCTCGGTCGTGAGCTCGAGCCGATGCCGGAGCCCCTCAAGACCGACGCGACGCTGGTGCGCGGTTGTTCGGCATCGGTCTGGGTCTATCCCACGGTTCGTGACGATGGTGCGCTCCATTTCCTGGCCGACAGCAACGCCGCCATCACCAAGGGCATCATCGCGCTGGTGTTGCTGAGCGTGCAGGATGCTCAGCCGACGATAATTTTGGCGACCGATATCGAGGCCGCGCTCGCGCCGTTCGATCTGCGCAATCAGCTCAGTTCGAACCGAACGCAGGGTATTCCGAACATGATCGCGCTGATCCGCGCAACCGCGGCGCGCTACGCGCGCTGATGTTCGGCGTCGGCAAGGCCCAGTTCGATGCCGATCGCCGTCACGTCCGATCCGGCCGGCACGATGCGCCAGCGCCCCGGATCGGTAGTGTCGATTACCGTCACCGCGCCGTAAGGACAGACGCCGAGGCATCCCACCTCGACCACCCCGAAACCGGACTTGCGACCCTTGCGAAGACCGAATTGCTTCCGAAGCGCCTTCGCGAGACGCTGTTTCCCTTTCTTGCCGAAGCCGCCGTCAATCTTCTTCGAACATTTGCGGCACACCAGCACGGCGCCCGCCCAGTCCGAGCGGACGCTTCGTTTCAGGCCGGACGCCATTGCCGGCTTTCCTCGGCCGCCCGAAGCACTTCATAGGCGGCTTGCGCCGTCTGGAAGCGCTTCGCCGCCTCGGCATCGCCAGGATTGACGTCGGGATGGTTTTCCTTCGCGAAGCGGCGCCAGGCGACACGCACCGCATCGAAATCGGCATCCGCCTCCAGCTCCAGCACATCGAGCGCGCGCATTTCGTCGCGTGATCGGCTGCCGTCGCCGGGGCCGGCCCATGCATTATGCTTCGATTGAGCGTAGCCCGAAGCATCCCGTCGCTCTTCCGCCTCGCGGCGCTTGGCCTCTTCCTCGTTCAAGCCTTCAAAATAGTTCCAGCCGCGATTGTATTCGGCGGCATGGGCGGCGCAGAAATACCAGCGATCCTTGCTGT
>JBQCEK010000039.1:0-3952 GCA_051960335.1 Sphingomonas sp. | reverse complement strand
CCGGGGGGCACATCCGCGCCGGCCTCGCGCAGCCAATGCGGCCACCACGGGTCCTGCGGGCTGATCCACGGGAGCGATTGCAGCGTATCGAGGGTGATCGCGCCGCCGTGCCTGGCGAGGAAAGCGGGGCTGCACATCGGGGTGAAATCGATCGGCACGAGCAGATCCTGCGCCGTGCCCTCCCACGGGCCGCGGCCGGCGCGGATCGCGCAATCGATCTCGTCGCTGGCGAAATCGGCGAGCGTGTCGCTGGTCAAGAGGCGGACGGCGGTCGCCGGATTGGCGAGCTGAAAGCCGCCCAACCGCCACGCCAGCCAGGTGTTGGCGAAAGTGTTCGAGGTGGAGACGGTGAGCAGCCCTTCGTCCTCGGCGCGCAGATCGGCGAAGGCGCCGTCGATCGCGTCGAACGCGCGGGAGACGGGGGCAGCGGCGCGACGGCCGGCGTCGGTCAGCACCACGCGGCGCTTCTCGCGGCGGAACAGCGGCACGCCCAAGCGCTCCTCGAGCAATTTGACCTGATAGCTGACGGCGGCCTGCGTCATGCCGAGCTCGGCGGCCGCGGCGGTGAAATTCTCGTGACGCGCGGCCGCCTCGAACACGCGGACGGCGGCGAGGGGCGGCAAGTGGCGCATGGCTGTGATCCATAAGCCGGGCTTGTGACCGACGTCCAACGATTTGTTGGCGCGAGCGGGCGGGAAGGCCGATCTTCACGGCATCGAGGCAAGCGAAGGATCATGGCCATGAATCACGATTTCTACGGTCCGGCCTGGGCCGACAACCATGCCAAGCTGGGCGACGCGTTCGCCGCTTTCTTTGCCGCCGCGGCGCGCGCGATCGGCGGGGCGTTCGAGCGGCTCAACGCTTATCAATATGATGCGCCGTGGCGGCATCGGACGCACCGCGTGAAGCTGCCCGTCACGAAGTGATTATTTGCGCCGACCGAGCGCACGGCTAGGAAGGGGGCATGATCCGATCGATCATGTCCCTTTTGCTTTATGCCGGGTTGCCGATGACGCCTGCCGCTCCGCCGCCAAGCCACGCGTTGATGACATGGGATGACCTGACCAGCCGGCCGCGCCCGAAGCCGAGCGAAACCGTCAGCTACGGGCCGGAGTCGATGCAGAAGGTCGATGTATGGCTGCCGAAGGGCGCAGGGCCATTCAAGACGGTGCTGATGGTGCATGGCGGATGCTGGCAGACGAGCATCGCCGATCGTTCGCTGATGGATTGGGCGGCGGCGGACCTGCGCGATGCGGGCTATGCGGTGTGGAACATCGATTATCGCGGGGTCGATCGCGATGGCGGCGGCTATCCGGGGACGTTTCAGGATGCCGCCGCGGCGGCCGATCTGCTGGCGACCGACGCGGCGCGCTTTCATCTCGATACGAAGCGGATCGTCGCTGTCGGGCATTCGGCGGGCGGGCATCTGGCGCTTTGGCTGGCGGCTCGGGCGAAGCTGCCGGCGGGGAGCGTGCTCGCTGGGGGGACGCCCCTCAAAATCGATCACGTCATCTCGCTCGGCGGGTTGCCCGATCTGGAGGCGACGGCGGCCAGCCCCGACAATGGCTGCGGCACCGCGGTGATCGGGCAGCTCGTGGGGCCGAAGACGGCGGCGCATCCCGATCCGTTCGCCGATACCTCGGTCACGCGGCTGCTGCCGATCGGGGTGCCGCAGGACCTGGTCGATGGGCGCGAGGATCGCATCATCCCTTATCGCCTGCCGGTCGATTATACCGCCAAGGCGCGCGCGGCGGGGGACCAAGTGACGCTGCATACCGTGCCCGAAACCGGCCATGTCGAGCTGGTTTCGCCGGGCAGCGCGGCGTGGGACGAGACCCGGCGGCTGATCGCTGCCGCCTTTCGGTGATAGCGCCGGCGGCCGCAATCCTTCAGCAGCTCTTAACCCATTGGCGTTAGCGCCTGTCGGCATGGTCGCTCCGAAGCCCGACCCCGTTCAGAGCATCGCGCCGCCCACAGCCGCGCCGGCGATGTTCGACACCCGGGAAAGGGGCGCTTTGCCGGGCACGCTGGATCTGCTGCCGATCCCCGCCGTGGTGGTGTCGATCGCCGGGGGCACTTTTCATTTCGAGGAAGTCAACGCGCCGTTCCGCCGGGCCGGCCTGGGCGTCAGCGCGGCGCGATCGCCGCTTGCCGCGCTGCTCGGCGGGCGGGTGCGCAGCTTCCTGGCGTCCGACCGGGCGAGCGAGGAATTTCCGTGGCAGTTGGGCGACGCCGTCGATTGCCGCCACTACCGCGTGATGCTGGCGCGCGCGCGCGTGCAGCCCGATCAGCGGTGCCTCGTCTCGCTGATCGACCAGACCTCCGAAGTCCGCACCGAACAGAGCCTGCGGCGCGAAATGCTCACCGACAGCCTGACGGGCTTGCCCAACCGGGCCGGCTTTTCGGACAGGCTCGAGGAGCTGATCGCCGCCAATGCCGACAGCAAGGCCGGCTGCGCCGTGCTGGTCGTCGATCTCGATCGGTTCAGTCGGGTCAACGCCTGCCTCGGCTCGCTCGCGGGTGACGAATTGCTGATCACCGTCGCGCGGCGGCTGAAGGGCGCGCTGCGCGCTCGCGATACGCTGGCGCGGCTGGGCGGTGACGAATTCGCGATCATGCTCTCGCTCGATCAGGACCGCGCGGAGGCGGACCGGGTCGTGCAACGTATCCACGCCTCGCTGGCCACGCCGTTCCGCCTCTCCGATCTGGAATTCCGCATCGATTGTTCGATCGGCATCGCCTTCAGCGACGCGCCCGACGAGGATTCGGAAGCACTGATCCGGCACGCGCAGTTCGCCGTCAATCGATCCAAGGTCAGCGGCGAGGCCGAGACCTATCAGCCCAAGGCCTTCGTTGCGGCGAGGGCGCAATTCGCGGTCGAAACGGCGCTTCGCCGCGCGATCGACGCCGATGCGCTGACCCAAGTCTATCAGCCGATCTGCGATCTCGCGACGGGCCGCGTGGTCTCGTTCGAGGCGCTGGCGCGGTGGCGTGACGGCGATGTCGATCACAGCCCGAGCGAGTTCATCCCCGTCGCCGAGGAATCGGGCCTGATCGTGCCGCTGGGCCGCTGGGCGATCAATCGCGCGGCAGAAACGCTGGCGCAGTGGGATGCGCGGGCGGGCGGGCCATGCGGCGTCGGCGTGGCCGTCAACCTGTCCGCGATCCAGATCCAGCGCGATACGATCGCTCCGGTGATCGAGCGCGCACTGGCCGCCAACGGGATCGCCGCCGATCGCTTCACGCTGGAGCTGACCGAAAGCGCGGTGGTGACGGATCCGGGCCGAATCTCGCAGACGCTGCACGATCTGCGCGCGCTGGGCACGACGCTGGCGATGGACGATTTCGGTACGGGCTATTCGAACCTGGCGCATTTGCAGAAGCTGCCGATTGACGTGCTGAAGATCGATCAGAGCTTCATCACCGACATGCTGGCCGATCGCGACAAGGTGGCGATCGTTCGCGCGATCCTGAGCCTCGCGCAAGCGCTGGGGATGAAGACGACGGCGGAAGGAATCGAAAGCAACGAGCTCGGGCAGACGCTGGCGGCGCTCGGCTGCACCAGCGGCCAGGGCTACGCCTATGCGCGCCCGCTGGGTGCCGAAGCCGCGCTTGCCTATCTGCTGGAGCGCAACCAGCCGGCGACGATCTCGTCCGCGAGCTGATCGACTCGCGCCGCGCCGGGAAATTCCTCCGCGATCCAGCGCGCCTCGATCGCGCGCAGCAGCCGGGCGACATCCGGCCCCTTGGCGATGCCGCGCGCAACGATCGCGCCGCCGGTGAGCGGCAGGCGAGGCACCGGCCAATCCCGGATGACGATCGCACCTTCGAGCGGTTGATCGGCGTGCAACAGCCAGCGATCGAGCGCGAGATCGGTGCCGAGCCGATAGGCGAGCGGGCGCGGTGGCTCCAGATCGTCGTGCAGCGCGGAGGCCAGCCGCTTGCGATCGGC
>JBQCEK010000038.1:0-3764 GCA_051960335.1 Sphingomonas sp. | reverse complement strand
CACTACAGCTATCTGAAGATTTCGGAGGGCTGCAACCACCGCTGCGCCTTCTGCATCATCCCGCAGCTCCGCGGCGACCTCGTGTCGCGCCGCCCCGACGCGATCCTGCGCGAGGCCGAGAAATTGGTCGAGGCCGGCACCAGGGAACTGCTGGTGATCAGCCAGGACACATCGGCCTATGGCGTCGATATCAAGCATTTCCCGCGGATGTGGCACGGCGGCGAAGTCCGCGCGCACATGACCGATCTCGCTCGCGAACTGGGCAAGATCGCGCCCTGGATTCGGCTCCACTATGTCTATCCCTACCCCCATGTCGATCAGGTCATCCCGCTGATGGCCGAGGGGCTGGTGCTCCCCTATCTCGACATTCCCTTCCAGCACGCCAGCCGATCGGTGCTGAAGGCGATGCGTCGCCCGGCCAACGAAGCGAAGGTGCTCGAGCGCATCAAGGGCTGGCGCGAGATTTGCCCGGACATTGCCGTGCGATCGACCTTCGTCGTCGGCTTCCCCGGCGAGACGGAGGACGATTTCGCCTATTTGATGGACTGGCTGGAGGAAGCGCAGCTGGACCGCGTCGGCGCGTTCCGTTTCGAGCCGGTCGAGGGCGCGACGGCGAACGCCCTGCCCGATCCGGTGCCCGAGGAAATCAAGGAAGAACGCTACGCCCGTCTGATGGAGCTCACCGCGCGCATCTCCGCCGCCAAGCTGGAGGCCAAGATCGGCCGCACGCTCGACGTCATCATCGACGCGGTGGACGCGGAAAGCGGCGGCGCCACCGGCCGATCGAAGGCCGACGCCCCCGAAATCGACGGCGAGGTCCATTTGCGCGACGCCGGGCATCTCTCGGTTGGCGACATCGTCGCGATCGAGGTCGAAGACGCCGACGCACACGACTTGTTCGGCGTGCCGATCGCGCGCTGACTCCCGCTGGAATATCGCCGCGCGATCTGTAAGGTGCGCGGCGATCCATCCTGTTGGGAATGCCAGCCATGCACCTTGCCCGCCCGTTTGCCGCCTCTATCGCTGCCCTTGCCCTGTTCGCGTCGTCGAGCGCGCTCGCCCAGGCGCTGACGGCGGATCAGACCGCGCAGATCGACAAGGCCGTGACCAGCACGCTGGCCGATACCGGGGTCCCGTCCGCGTCGATCGCGGTCGTGAAGGACGGCAAGATCGTCTATACCAAGGCTTATGGAAAACAGTCGGACGCGATCCCCGTCGCGCGCACCGACGTTCCCTATCAGATCGCGTCGATCTCGAAGCAGTTCACCGCCGCCGCGATCCTGCTGCTTGAGGATCAGGGCAAGCTGAGTCTCGACGATACGGTGTCGAAATACGTCCCCGGCATCACCGATGGGGACAAGATCACCATCCGGCAGCTGCTCAGCCACACCTCCGGCCTGCAGGATTATTGGCCGCAGGATTACAGCTTCGCCGCGATGGAACACCCGACGACGCCGCAGCAGATCGTCGATCGCTGGGCCAAGAAGCCGCTCGATTTCACGCCGGGATCGCAGTGGCAATATTCGAACACCGGCTATGTCGTCGCCGGCATGATCGTCGAGAAGGTTTCGGGCATGAAGCTGCTCGATTTCCTTAAGGCGCACATCTTCTCGAAGCTCGACATGCACCCGATCGATCAGGATCTCGCGATCGGCGCGGGTTATCCGACGCCCTATCAGCGCTTCGCCCTGGGCCCGGTGCGCCCCGAAAAGCCCGCCGCGCCCGGCTGGCTCTATGCGGCGGGCGAACTGGCGATGACGCCCAGCGACCTCGCGAAATGGGACATTGCGCGGATCAACCGGACGGTCCTTCCCGCCGACGACTGGCAGGAACAGGAAACGCCGGCCAAGCTGACGGATGGCAAGGATACCGGCTACGGCCTGGGCGTGGAAATCGGCAAGACGGATAGCGGCATCCCCTATATCGAACACAGCGGCGAAGCGGTGGGCTTCCTGTCCGAAAACATCGTCTTTCCCGAACAGAAGGCGGCTGTGGTGGTGCTGACCAACAGCGATTTCTCCAACGCCTTCGTCACGATCGCCAAGGACATCACCGATGTGGTCCTGCCCGATGCGGGTCTTGGCGCCGGCGCCGAGACCGCCAATACCGCCCGGGCGCGCAAGGTGTTCGACGCGCTTCGCGCCGGCACGCTCGATCGCTCGATGCTGACGCAGGACGCCAATTACTATTTCACACCCACCGCGCTGGGCGATTACAAGGCCAGCCTGTCGAAACTCGGCGAGCCCACCAGTTTTGCGCTGACCGGCGGGCCGAAGCTGCGCGGCGGCTTCGTTTATCGCGGTTACCGCGTCACCTATCCCGGTCGCACGCTGTCGATCAGCACCTATGCCGAGCCGGGTGACGGCGGCCGCTACGAACAGTTCCTCGTCGCCCCGGCGAGCTGAGATGACCGATTTCAGCGCTCTCATCCAGCCCGACAAGGGGCAGCCCGCACGGACGATCGTCGTGGTTCACCCCGAGCGCTACGCCGATTGGCTGGCGCATCAGCCGGAGCGAGTCCGCACGATCGTTGCCGCGGCTGGGTTGACCGGCAAGGCGGGCAACGCCGCGATCCTGCCCGGCGATAAGCCCGACGATTGGTCCGCGCTATTGGTCTGCGACGAGGATGACGGCTCGCCGTGGAAGATCGCCTCGCGCGCCACCGCTCTGCCCGAGGGCACCTATCGCCTCGCCGAAGGTGACCCTGGCGCCGGCGCGCTCGGTTGGCTGCTCGCACAGCACCGCTTCTCTCGCTACCGCAAGGCAGACGACACCGGCCCGCGCGTTCTCCTCACCGCCGATCCCGCCAACATCGAACGCCAGATCCGGCTGGCGACGGCCACCGCCAAGGTCCGCGACCTCGTCGATACCGCCGCCGCCGATCTCGGCCCCGCCGAGCTCGAGGCGGAGGTGGCGGCGCTGGCCAAGGCGCACCACGCCACGCTCACCGTCACCCGCGGCGACGCGTTGGCGCAAGGGTTTCCGATGATCCAGGCGGTCGGCCAGGCCGCCGCCAAGGGCCGCGAACCGCGCCTCATCGAGCTCGAATGGGGCGACGCAAAGCACCCGCGCATCGCCATCGTCGGCAAGGGCGTCGCGTTCGATTCGGGCGGTCTCGACATCAAGCCTGCCGCCGGCATGCGGCTGATGAAGAAGGACATGGGCGGCGCCGCGCACGCCATCGCGTTGGCCGGGCTCATCATGGTGTCCGGCTTGAAAGTCCGCCTCCATCTGCTCGTCCCCGCGGTCGAAAATGCGATCGCCGGCAACGCCTTTCGCCCCGGCGACGTGCTCAAATCGCGCCAGGGCCTGACGGTCGAGAATACCAATACCGACGCCGAGGGCCGCCTGATCCTCGGCGACGCGCTCACCAAAGCCGGCGAGTCCGATCCCGAGCTGATCCTCGATTTCGCCACCCTCACCGGCGCCGCCCGCGTCGCGCTCGGCCCCGATCTCCCCGCGACATTCGTCAACGACGACGCGCTGGCCGACGCGCTGATCGGCGCCGGCGCGGCGGTCCACGACCCGCTGTGGCGCATGCCCTTGTGGGACGGCTATGACGAGATGCTCAAGTCCGACATTGCCGATATGGTCAATGCCCCCGACGGCGGCTTCGCCGGCGCGGTGACGGCGGCGCTGTTCCTCCGCCGCTTCGTCCCCAAGGACACGCTCTGGGCCCATCTCGACACCTTCGCCTGGCGCCCCACGGCCAAGCCGGGCCGGCCGAAGGGCGGAGACGCCTACGGCCTGCGCGCCGCCTGGGC
>JBQCEK010000037.1:0-15463 GCA_051960335.1 Sphingomonas sp. | reverse complement strand
AGGCGCTTGGCCTTTTCGATCACCATCTCGGCGACCTGGACGTGGCGGTTGGCGGGCTCGTCGAAGGTCGAGGAGACGACCTCGCCCTTCACGCTGCGCTGCATGTCGGTGACTTCCTCGGGGCGCTCGTCAATGAGGAGCACGATCAGGAAGACCTCGGGATGGTTGTCGGTGATCGCCTTGGCGATGTTCTGCAGCATCACCGTCTTGCCGACGCGCGGCGGGGCGACGATCAGCGTACGCTGACCCTTGCCCTGCGGGCTGATGATGTCGATCACGCGCGCCGACTTGTCCTTGACGGTCGGATCCTGCGGATCGAGCGTCAGCTTCTGCTCGGGATAGAGCGGCGTGAGATTGTCGAAATTGACGCGGTGGCGGACGACCTCGGGATCGTCGAAATTGATGCTGGTCAGCTTGGTGAGGGCAAAATAGCGCTCGCCGTCCTTCGGCCCGCGGATTTCGCCCTCGACGGTGTCGCCGGTGCGCAGGCCGAATTTGCGAACCTGATTGGGCGAGACATAGATGTCGTCGGGGCCGGCGAGATAATTCGCCTCGGGGCTGCGCAGGAAGCCGAAGCCATCCTGCAACACCTCGATCGTGCCGATCCCCATGATCTGGTCGCCCTGCTCGGCCTGTTCCTTCAGGATGCCGAACAACAGGTCCTGCTTGCGCAGGGTGGACGCGCTTTCGACGCCGAGCGCTTCGGCCATTTCGACCAGCTCGGCCGGCGTCTTCTTTTTAAGGTCTTTGAGATGCATGGGAATTTCCGCAGGCGTTGATGCTGAGGGGTATGAAGCGTCGGCTCGGCGAAGAATACGCGGTGACGATGCTGGAGGGGTGGCTACAGCTGCACGGGAGACGTGCGCCGTCGCCCCAGCGAATTAGGTGCGCGTCCGCGCCAAGTCAAGCGAGCGCCGGCGCTTGCTGCGCCGAACCGTTCAGAACGGGCGGACGATCACCAGGATGACGATCAGCGCGACCGCCAGACCCGGGATTTCGTTGAGCATTCTAAGCTGTCGTCCGGTCAATGGCGCAGCGCCGCGCGCGAGCTTCTTCGAATAGCCCACCGCCCAACCGTGATAGGCCGAAAGCAGCACCACCAGCGCGATCTTGGCGTGCAGCCACCCGAGTCCCGGCTGGCCGTTGAACAGGCCGATATTGGCCGCCAGCATCAATCCCAGCAGCCACACGAGGATCATCGACGGGGTGATGATGATCTTCCTGATCTTGCGCTCGCGATCGATCCAGCGATCGGCCTCGGGCGTCCCGATCCCCGCCTCCTGATGATAGACCAGATAGCGCGGCAGCATGAACAGCCCCGCCATCCAGAAGATCACGAAGATCACATGCGCCGCCTCCACCCAAAGGTAGGCCGCGCCCAGCCAGCCGATCATGCTCCGCTCCTTATTCTGCCGATGAGCTGCTCGACATGCGCGATCGGCGTGTCGGGCAGGATGCCGTGGCCGAGATTGAAGATATGCGGCCGATCGGCAAAGGCGGCGAGGATTCGGTCCACCGCACGGTCGAGCGCGTCGCCGCCGGCGATCAGCGCCAGCGGATCGAGATTGCCTTGCACCGGAAGCGTCGGCGGCAATTGCGCGTTCGCCCACACCGGATCGACCGTCTCGTCGAGCCCGATCGCGTCGACGCGCGTTCCCGCGGCATAAGCCGCCAGCTTGCCGCCGGCGCCCTTCGGAAAGCCGATGATCGGCACATCGGGGTGGCGTTGCCGGAGCGCATCGACGATCCAGGCGGTGGGCTCGATCACCCAGCGATCGAATTGCTTGGGCGACAGGCTGCCCGCCCAACTGTCGAACAGCTGCACCGCCTCCACCCCGGCCGCGATCTGGGCGGCGAGATAATCGACCGTCAGCCCGGCGATCGCCATGATGATCGCGTCGAACGCTTGCGGATCGCGATAGGCCATCCGCCGCGTCTCGCCCTGATCGCGGCTGCCCTGCCCGGCGACCATATAGGTCGCAACCGTCCACGGGCTACCGGCAAAGCCAAGGAAGGTGGTCACCGGGGGCAGCTCGGCCTTCACGCGCCGCACCGTTTCATACACCGGATCGAGCCGCGCCGGCGCCGCCTCGAGCGTTTCGAGCGCGGCGTCGATCAGCGGCGGCGCCAATCGCGGCCCCTCGCCCGCCTCGAAGCGCAGATCCTGTCCCAGCGCCCAGGGCACCATCAGGATGTCGGAAAACAGGATCGCGCCGTCCATGCTGAACCGGCGGATCGGCTGCAGCGTGATCTCGGCGGCGGCCTCCGGATCGGTCGCCAGGTCGAGGAAACCGCCCTTGCGCTCACGAAGCGCGCGATATTCGGGCAGATAGCGCCCCGCCTGGCGCATCAGCCAGAGCGGCGGCACGGCCGGCCGATCGCCCTTCAGAACGCCGAGCAACGGCTTGGTCTTGATCGTGTCCGGCAGGGTTCGGGCTCCGCTTCTTCTATCTAATAAGAAGATTCTAAAAAGGATGTAGCAGTTGTTGGCGCGTGGATGCCGGGGCTTAAGCCGTCGTCCCCGAAATGCCAACAGCTTGACCCGGTGTGCACCCGGCAATCCGCCCGATTCGATTCAGCCGTCCCCGTTATCCACAGCCTGTTGAGGGAACCGGCGCCTGTCGATGGGATTGTGGATCGTTTGCGATTGGTCCCCAGCCCAACCGCGGCTTGGCGGCGATGGCGGCTTGCGCTACCGATTCCACCCATGTTTTCCACAGAATTGCCCCGTTGATGCGGTTGCACCTCCATCTGCTGTCGGATTCGACCGGCGAGACGCTGGAGAATATCGCCAAGGCGGCGCTCGCCCAATATGACGATGTCGAGACGATCCGCCATTTCTGGCCGATGGTCCGCACCGAGGCGCATCTTGAGCGCATCCTCGAGGAAATCGCCCAGAACCCCGGCCTGGTGGTGTTCACGCTGGTCAACGCCGGCACTCGTGCGATGCTGGAGCAGCGCTGCCGCGCGCTTGGCCTGCCGGCGGTCGCGCCGCTCGATCCGGTCAACGACGCGCTATCGGCGCTGCTCGGCCAGCGGGCGAAGGCCCGGCCCGGCCGCCAGCACGTGCTCGACGCGGCCTATTTCGCCCGGGTCGATGCGATCCAGTTCACCATCGCGCATGATGACGGCATCGGCTGGGAGGATTGGGAGGAGGCGGACATCGTCCTCGCCGGCGTGTCGCGCACCTCGAAGACGCCGACCTCGATCTATCTGGCCAATCGCGGGTTCAAGACGGCCAATATCCCGATCGTGATCGAATCGCCGCCGCCGCCCGCGCTGTTTTCGCTCGATCGGCCGCTGGTGATCGGCTTGACGACCAGCGCGGACCGGCTGGTGCAGGTCCGCCGCAACCGGCTGCTGTCGCTCAACCAGGCGCCCGAGACCGATTATGTCGATCCCGACGCGGTCACCCGCGAGGTGGCCTATGCGCGACGCATGTTCGCCGACAATGGCTGGCCGGTGATCGATGTCACGCGCCGCTCGATCGAGGAAACCGCCGCGGCGATCGCAACGCTTGTCCGCGATCGAAAGGCCGCCGAATGACCTCCCCACCCCCCACTCCCCGGCTGATCCTCGCCTCGCAAAGCGCGTCGCGCCGCGCGATGCTCGATGCCGCGGGCGTCGCCTATCAGGCGGTTCCCGCGCATGTCGATGAGGAAGCGGCGAAAGAAAGCCTGCGCGCCGGCGGCGCCGATCCGCGCGCGCTTGCCGATGCGCTTGCCGAATTGAAGGCGCTCAAGGTCTCGCAGGCCAATCCCGGCGCGCTGGTGCTCGGTTCCGATTCGCTCGTCGCGCTGGACGACGGCAGCACGCTCGACAAGCCCGAAAGCCGCGACCAGGCGGCGCAGCACTTGCGGCTGATGGCCGGCAAGCGCCACGATCTGGTCAGCGGCGCGGTGATCGCGGAGAATGGCCGGGCGGTGTGGCGCGTGGTCGATCGCGCGAAGATGTTTGTGCGGCCGCTGAGCGATCGGTTCATCGACGCCTATCTCGATCGCGAATGGCCGGCGATCGCCGGCTGCGTCGGCTGCTACCGGATCGAGGGCTTGGGCGCGCAGCTGTTTTCGAGGATCGAGGGGAGCCAGTTCACTGTGCTCGGCATGCCGTTGCTGCCGGTGCTCGATTATCTGCGCACGCGCGCGGTGCTGGTCGCATGACGCTGCCCTATGCCGAGGTGATCGGCGATCCGATCGCGCACTCGCAATCGCCGACGATCCACCGGTTCTGGCTGGAACGGCTGGGGATCGCGGGCGATTATCGCCGCTGCCACGTCACGGCGGACACCCTGCCGCGCTATTTCGACGAACGCCGCGCCGATCCGACCTGGCGGGGGTGCAACATCACCATCCCGCACAAGCTGGCGGCGCTCGATCATGTCGAGGATCGCGGCGGCCTGCGCGATACGATCGGCGCGATCAACACCGCGGTGCGCGCCGAGGATGGCGTGCTGATCGGCACCAACACCGATGCCGGCGGCTTCTATCTGCCGATCGCCGATGTCGATCTGGCCGGCAAGCCGGTGGTGGTGATCGGCAGCGGCGGCGCGGCGCGCGCGATCCTGTTCGCGCTGGCGCGTTGCGCGGTCGGCCCTGTCACCCTGCTGGCGCGAAGCCCGCTGAAAGGCGCCGCCTTGCTGTCGCATTTCGCGCTGAAGGGCGAGGTGAAGCCGCTTGCCGCGCCGCTGCCGCCCGCCGCGCTGCTCGTCAACGCCAGTTCGCTCGGCATGGCGGGGCAGCCGCCGCTCGATCTCGATCTGTCGCCGCTGCCCGATGAGTCGATTGTGTACGACATCGTCTATGCGCCGCTCGAAACGGCGCTGCTTCAGGCCGCCGACGCGCGCGGGCTGGCGACGGTCGATGGGCTCGACATGCTGGTCGGCCAGGCGGCGCTGGCGTTCGAGCTGTTCTTCGGCGCCGCCCCGCCGCGCGATCAGGATGAGGCGCTCCGGGCCTTGTTGACCGCGCCGCGGGGGCCGGAGGAGGCGCGGTGATCCAGCTCGGCCTCACTGGTTCGATCGGCATGGGAAAATCCACCGTCGCGGCGATGTTCGAGGCGCGCGGCGTGCCGGTGTTCGATGCCGATGCGGCGGTTCACCGGCTGCAGGGACCGGGCGGCCGGCTGGTCGCGGAGATCGAGGCGCGGTTTCCCGATACCACCGGCCCCGCGGGCGTCGATCGCACCGCGCTGGCGGAAGCGGTGCTGGGCGACCCGGCGGCACTCCGCCGGCTCGAAGCGCTGGTCCACCCCGCGCTAGCGCCGGATCGCGCCGCCTTCCACGCCGCTCATGCGGCGGCGCCGCTCGTCGTGCTCGATATCCCCTTGCTGTTCGAAACCGGCGGGGACGGCGCGGTCGACAAGATCGCCGTGGTCTCCGCGCCGGCCGCGATCCAGCGCGCCCGCGTGCTCGCCCGGCCGGGCATGACCACCGACCGCTTCGAGGCGATCCTGGCGCGGCAGATGCCCGATTCCGAAAAGCGCGAGCGGGCGGATTTCATCATCGATACCGGCGCCGCGCTCGATGCCACGCGCGCGGAAGTGGATGCGGTGATCGCTTGCCTCTCGGCCCCGTCAGGTAGATAATCGCCCGCATGCGCGAAATCGTTTTCGATACCGAAACGACCGGCCTGAGCTTTTCGAGCGGCGACCGGTTGGTCGAAATCGGCTGCGTCGAACTGATCAACCGGGTCGAGACCGGGCGGACCTTCCACGCCTATTTCAATCCCGAACGCGCGATGGCGGCGGAGGCGCAGGCCGTGCACGGCCTGTCCGACGCATTCTTGTCCGATAAGCCGCTGTTCGCCGACCTGGTCGAGGAGATGCTCGATTTTCTCGGCGATTCGCCGCTCGTTGCGCATAACGCCACGTTCGATTTCGGCTTCATCAACGGCGAGCTCGGCCAATGCGGCCGGATGACGATCGCGATGGAGCGCATGGTCGATACGCTGGCGATCGCGCGGACGCGGCATCCCGGCGCCAAGCACAGCCTCGATGCGCTTTGCACGCGCTACGGAGTCGATCGCAGCCACCGTGTGTTGCACGGCGCGCTGCTCGATGCGCAGCTGCTGGCGCAGGTCTATGTCGAGCTGACGGGGGGCCGCCAGATCGGCCTCGGCCTCGTCAGCGAGGCGGCGGCGGAGGCGTTCGTCGCGCCCGCTGCATCAGTCACCGCCGTCGTCCGTCCCGCGCGCAGCTTTGTCGCCAGCGAGGCGGAACTTGCAGCGCATGCCGCGTTTTTGAAGGAGATCGTCAATCCGCTCTGGCACGCCGGGGCGACCGGCTGACGGTGATACGGTGCGGCCGCCCCGGTCGCACCCGCTTTGATGTGGAGAATGTAGCATGGATATCCGGGTTTCGGGCCATCAGGTTGATGTCGGCGACGCGCTCAAGGGGCACGTCCAGAACCGTCTCCAGGGTATTGCGGACAAGTATTTCTCGCGCGCGATTTCGGCGCAGGCGACCTTCGGCAAGGGCCCGCACGACGCCGGTTTCACCTGCGATATCGTCGCGCATGTGATGCAGGGGCTGGTGCTCAAGGGCAGCAACACGGGGCAGGATGCGCATGGCGCCTTCGATGGCGCGGCCGACAAGATCGACAAGCAGCTGCGACGTTACACGCGTCGCCTGAAGGATCGCAACGCCGGTTCGACGGTGGTGGACGGCGCGTATGACGGGCTTGTCGACAATGCGGGTTACACCGTGTTTCGCGCGCATGAGGATGAGGACGACGCCGGCGATCACCCGCTGATCGTCGCCGAAACGCGCGTCGACGTGCCCGATGCGAGCGTGTCCGATGCGGTGATGATGCTCGATTTGCGCAACACCGCGGCGCTGTTGTTCAAGAACAGCGGCACCGGCGCCTACAATATGGTTTATCGCCGGGGCGACGGCACGATCGGCTGGGTCGAGCCGCACCGCCAGGGCTGAACTTTCGATTTTCACCATTTGGGTCTATGGCCCGCGCCATTGACGGCGCGGGCCTGCCCTTGCGCGTTCCAGGAACGATGATGACCGATTTTGACGATTTGCTGCACCCCGATACGATCCTCGCCAATCTTTCGATCGCCAGCAAGAAAGCGCTGTTCCAGGCGCTGGCTGCGACCGTGGCCGATCACCACGGGCTCGATCCCCGCGTGGTCGCCGATCGCCTCGCCGAGCGTGAGAAGCTGGGGTCCACCGGCTTTGGCGGCGGCACCGCCATCCCGCACGCCCGGATCGATGGGCTCGATCGGATCGTCGGCGCGGTCGCTCGGCTCGAGCAGCCGATCGATTTCCAGGCGATCGACGATATGCCGGTCGATCTGGTGTTCATGCTGTTGTCGCCGCCCGATGCCGGCGCCGATCACCTGAAGATGCTGGCGCGCGTTTCACGGGCGCTGCGCGATCCGGGCTTCGTCGCCAAGCTGCGCGGCGCGGGATCGCCGGACGCGCTTTATGCGCTGCTCACTGCGGCCGAAGCCCGCGATGCCGCCTGAATCGGCCCCGGCGGCATCGGGCGCGGCGGCACATTATCGCGCGCTCGAATCGCTCTATGCCGCCGCGCCGATCAACCGATTGTTCGACTCGCGCCTGGAAATCACCGGCGCCGGCGCGGCGCGAATCCATTTCACGCTCGATGAACGTTATTATCATGCCGCCGGCGCGGTTCACGGCACCGCCTATTTCAAGATGCTCGATGACGCCGCTTTCTATGCGGCGAACAGCCTGGTGACCGATCGTTTTCTGCTCACCACCGCGTTCAACCTGCTGTTCACCAAGCCGATCAAACATGGTCCGGTGATCGCGGAGGGCCGCTGGATCAGCGGCCAGCGCCGCGTGTTCGTCGCCGAGGCCCGGTTGATCGACGCCGACGGCGAAGAGGCCGCGCGCGGCACCGGCACGTTCATGCGGTCGCGCATCCCGCTTGCCGGGCTGCCCGGCTATCGCCCCCGGCATGAGTGATCGGCTGCCCAGCGCGGTGCTGGTGAATGCGCTGATGCGGCGGGTCAACGACGCCGGCGGGATCGGCGTGGTGCGCGCGAAGGGCGATCCGCAAGGCGGGGCGATCCTGCTGATTGTCCAGGAACGGGGCGAAAATCCGCGCATTCTCGAACGCGGGATCGGGCCGGATGGCGTGGTGACGCTGATCGAATCCGGGCCGCACGATTCCGCTGACGCGCAGGAATTGGCCGATTATTGGCAGCGACGCCGATCGCGCGATCCCGATTTGTGGGTGGTCGAACTGGATATCCCGTTCGCCGAACGGTTCGCCGCTGAAACGATTTTGGGCGATTGACTCTTTTGCACTGCACAAAATAAGGCGAGGCAACGGAAAATGCGTTGTGCCGCAGCGGGGTCAGAGACCGGTCGGTGACGCAGTCGGGTGATAGTCCGGCCGGATCGTCCAGGACGAACGGGTTCGCGCTTCAACCGCATTTACAGCAGTTTCAATGTCGTTTCGTCAGCACGCCGCAATCGCCGCGGCGATGTCTCTTTGTGTTGCGAGCCTGATCGGCCTGAGCAGCCCGGGTTTCGCATCGGAAATGGATAAGACGCCCATTTCCACGCCATCGATGGCTTCGCTTCTTCCGGTCAACGGGGATGCCTCGATAAAGGTTCCGTTCAAGCCGACCCCCGAAATTCCCGGCGTCACCGTGCAAAAGCTGCCGTCGGAGGACGCCGATAGCGATGCCTCGGCGAGCGACGATGCCGAATTCGCCAGCCTGTCCGCCGCGGTCGCCGCGCAGGACGCGCCGAGCGCCGTCGATGACGATCTCGCCTGCCTTGCCGGCGCGATCTATTTCGAATCGAAGGGTGAGCCGCTGTCCGGCCAGCTCGCGGTCGCCGATGTGATCATCAATCGCAGCAAATCGGGCCGCTTCCCGTCGTCGATCTGCTCGGTGGTGACTCAGCCGGGGCAATTCTCGTTCATTCGTGGCGGCCGTATCCCGCATATCGACACCGGGCGCAGCAGCTATCGCACCGCGCTGGCCGTCGCGCAGGTCGCGCTTGAGCGCACCTGGCACAATCCGGCGCCCCAGGCGCTGTTCTTCCATGCCAAGCGCGTCCGCCCCGGTTGGGGTCTGACGAAGGTCGCCTAGATCGGGAATCACGTCTTTTATCGCTGATCGAAGTTTCGCACGAACGAATCCGGGGGTTTCCTCCGTTCGTGTAATGTTCTAGTTTTCGGCGATGGTCAGCCTCGTCCCGCCCGCCTCCTGTATCGATGATCCGGCATCGCCGTTGTGTGCCGCCGATGTCGCGCGCGGCGTCACCCGCATGCTGCTGCGCCACGACCTCGTCGCCATCGGCGAAGTCCCGCTGGAGGGCGGGCGGCGCGCCGATCTGATGGCGCTCGATGCCCGTGGGCGGATCGTTATCGTCGAGATCAAGGTGGCGCGCGGCGATCTGCTCGGTGACGGCAAGTGGACCGATTATCTCGCTCATTGCGATCGGTTTTTCTGGGCTGTGCCGGCCGGATTCGACGCAACCCCGCTCGATCGCGAAGGATTTCTGCCTGATCGCACCGGCGTGATCGTCGCCGATCGCTACGACGCGGCGATCGTCCGCGAGGCCGCCACGGTGGCGATGACGGCAACCGGCCGCAAACGATGCACCCTCGCCCTCGCGCGCCGCGCGGCGCGGCGGCTGATCACGCTCAGCGATCCCGAAGCGACGATGATCGCCTCGGGTTGAACACCATCAGAGCTGGGGACCCTGAATCGCGGCCTTGCCGCCCGATTTCGGCGCATCGGCGAGCAGTTTGCCGATGATCGGCGACCGCGTGTCGCGCGCGGCATAATCGCGCGCCGACATGCCCGCGATATGATCGGCCTGATCCGCGTCCGCCCCCGCCTTCAGCAGATCGCGAACCATCGCGACGTTGCGAATCTGCACTGCTCGGATCAATGGCGTTTCGCCGCGGTTGTTGGCCAGATTCACATTGGCGCGCGCGTCGATCAGCACTTGCAGGCACGGTTCCTGATTCTCGTTGACGGCAAGCAGCATCGGCGAAACGCCGCCGTTGTCGCGCATATTGGGATCGGCGCCATGCTGCAGCAGAAAGCGAAGCCAGGTCGGATCGCCGCGCTTGACGACGATGTGCAGCGCCCCTTCGCCCGACGACGGATCCCGGCTGTCAACGATCGTCGAGCCGGGCTTGTTGAGCATGTCGGTGACGTCCTGCCCCTTGGCATCCTTCACCGCCTGCAGGAACTTGTACCCGTCCGACCCGCCGAGCTGGGCGGCAGCGGGCGCCGCGATCGCCAGCGCGCCGGCAAGGGCGATCGCGTTGAAAAGCTTGTTCGACTTCATGGACGACCCCTCTTATCCCGATGACGACGACTTGCGCGCGCCCCCTTAACAGACCATGGCTGGCGCTGCCATGAACGAGTTTGTCCGCGCCGCGCGATATGCGCTTGCCGCGATCGCCCTTTCCAGTTGCTCGCCGAATGCTTCCGGATCGACGGAAGCACCGCCGCTTGCCGGCGCGACGATCGGCGGGCCGTTCCAGCTGATCGATCAGGACGGCAAGCCGGTGAGCGACCGCGATTTCGCTGGCCGCTACCGAATCATGTACTTCGGCTACACCTTCTGTCCGGACGTTTGCCCCACCGACATGCAGAATCTGGGCGCGGCGATGCGACAGCTCGACAAGACCGATCCGAAACTGTCGACCCGGATCACGCCGATCTTCGTCTCGGTCGATCCGGCGCGTGATACGCCGGCGGTGCTCAAGCCGTTCGTTTCCGCATTCTATCCGCGCCTTGTCGGCCTGACGGGCAGTGCTTCGGCGATCGCCGCGACGGCGAAGGAATACCGCGTCTTCTATCAGCGGCAACCGGCCACGCCCGGGGGCAGCTACATCGTTCAGCACAGCGATCAGGCGATCCTGTTCGGCCCCGATGGCAAGCCGCTTGCAATCGTTCCCGTCAGCGAATCGCCGCAAGCGATCGTCGCGACGCTGGAGCGCTGGGCGTGACGGCAGGACGCTTCTGGGAGGATGTGCCGCTGGACAAGCTCGATCGCGGCCAGTGGGAAGCGCTGTGCGACGGCTGCGGGAAATGCTGCCTTCACAAGATCGAGGATGAGGAAACCGGTGAGCTGTTCGCGACCAACGTCGCCTGCAAGCTGCTCGATCGCCGCACGGCGCAATGCTCCAATTATCGCCATCGGCGCGCGTTCGTGCCCGATTGCGTCCGGCTCACCACCAGCAATGTCGATTCGATCGACTGGCTGCCATCGACCTGCGCCTATCGCCTTCGCGCCGAGGGCAGGCCACTGCCCGATTGGCATTATCTGGTCTGCGGGGATCGTGATGCGGTGCGCCGCGCGGGCGAATCGGTGTCGGGCTGGACGATCTCGGAAGACGATGCCGGCGAGCTGGAGCATCACATGATCGATCGCGCGCTGTGAGCGAACCGATCGAGGTGGTGCGCCACGCCCGGGCGCGCCGCGCACGATTGAGCATCGATCCGGCGAGTGGACGGACGAGGCTCACCTTGCCGCCGCGCGCGCCGCTCGGCGCGGCGCTCCGCTGGGCGGAAACGCAGCACGAATGGATAGCCGCGCAGCGGGCGCGTTTGCCCGAGCCCCGGCCGTTCGTGCCGGACGGCACGCTTCCCTATCGCGGCGGCGCGCTGACGATCGACTGGCGCGCAACCGAGCCGCGTCGCGTGTCGATCGACGGCGAGCGACTGATCTGCGGGGGACCACGCGATGGCCTGGCCCGGCGCATTACCGCTTGGCTCAAGCGGCAGGCGCTGGCGCTGGTCGAGGAGGAAACCGCGGCCTATGCCCGCGCGGCCGGCGTTTCCGTCGAACGCGTGGCGACCGGCGATCCCAAGGGACGATGGGGAAGCTGCAGCAGCAAAGGGGCGATCCGCTATAGCTGGCGGCTGATCCTTGCCCCCGATCATGTCCGCCGCGCGACCGTCGCCCATGAAGTGGCGCACCGACTGCATATGGATCATGGCCCCGAATTCCATGCCGCGGTGGCGCGGCTTTATGGCGAGGATCCCGCCCCGTCGCGCGCGTGGTTGCGCGCGCACGGTGCCGCGCTTCACTGGGTCGGCCGCGACTCCTGAGCGCGCGAGCGATCCTCGGGCGGCGGCGTCGCGGGGCCGCTGCGACCGTCCGGACGCGCAGGCGCCTGGCGGGGACGATCGCTCGGCGTCCGGCCTAGCACGCGGTCCATCCAATCCTGATCGAGCTGCTCGCCGCGCCGCGGCGTCGCCGGCACGGTCTGCGTGCCGCCCTGACCGGACTGCGCTTCGGGCGGCGGTGCGCTGGGCGGATAGCCCTGATCGTCCGGGGCGATCATATCCGGGCCCTGGCTGCCGGGATAATCGCCGTTCGGATTGACCGGATTGCCGTTCTCATCGACGAACAGGCCGTTGTCGGGCTCGCCGAAATAGGAATTTTCGTCCTCGTCCATCTGCCAGTCGGGCAGCGGCGCGGCGGACTGGAACTGCTCGATCGGCCGATCGGCGACCGCGGCCTTCATGAAATCGGCGAAGGCGCGCGCGGGGCCGCGGCCGCCGAACAGGCCGGGGATCGGCTTGTCGTCGTCCCGGCCCATCCATACGCCGGTGGTGAGACCGCTGGAGAAGCCGAGGAACCAGCCGTCCTTGTTCGACGAGGTCGTGCCGGTCTTGCCCGCGACAGGTCGGCCGATGTCAGCCGCACGCCCGGTGCCGACGTTGACGGTGCTGGCCAGCAGATCGATCATCTCATTGGCGACATAGGGCGCGACGAGCACATGGCTGCGGTCGACCTGATGCTGATAGATGGTGACGCCGTCGGCCGTCACCTTGGTGATGCCATAAGGCGTCACGGCGATGCCGCCGGAACCGACTGAGGCGAAGGCCCGCGTCATATCGATTAGCCGCACCTCGTTGGTGCCGAGCACCATCGAGGGGTTGGTCGATACCGGCGTGGTGATGCCGAACCGGCGCGCCATATCCGCGATCGTGTCGAACCCGACTTGCAGCCCGAGCTTGGCCGCGACGGTGTTGATCGAATAGGCGAAGGCGGTGCGAATCGTCGTCTGGCCGATGTTGCGGCGCGAATCGTTGCGCGGGCTCCAGCCCAGGATCGTGATCGGTTCATCGACGATCGGATCGTCCGGCTTGATGCCCGATTCGAGCGCGGCCAGATAGACGAACAGCTTGAACGCCGAGCCGGGCTGGCGAACCGCCTGGGTGGCGCGATTGTAGATCGACGCGACATAATCCTTGCCGCCGACCATCGCGCGAACCGATCCGTCGCGATCCAGCGCGACCAGCGCGCCCTGCGCCCCGGCCGGCACGTTCTCATTGACCGCCCGCGTCGCTTCGCGCTGCATGTTGAGATCGAGCGTCGTATAGACCTCGAGCGGCCGGCTGTTTTCGTCGATCAGCGTTTCGAGCTGCGGCAGCGCCCAATCGGTGAAATAGCGCACGCTGTTCTGCTTCGGCTCCGGCGCCAGCTTGACCGCAGTGACATCGGCTTCCGCCGCCTGCTGCGCGGTGATCGCGCCGGTCTCCTGCATTAGCTGCAACACCACGCCGGCGCGGCCGATCGCCGCTTCGGCGTCCGCGGTCGGCGAATAATGCGACGGCGCCTTGACGAGGCCGGCGATCACCGCGGCTTCGCCCAATGTCAGTTGCTTCGCGCTGTGGCCGAAGAATTTGCGCGCCGCCGCGTCGATGCCATAAGCGCCGCCGCCGTAATAGACCTTGTTCATGTATAGCTCGAGGATCTGATCCTTGGTGAACTTGCGCTCGAGCGCCAGCGCCAGGATCGCCTCGCGGAACTTGCGGCGGATCGAATAGCGGTTCGACAGGAAGATCGTTCGCGCGACTTGCTGGGTGATCGTCGACGCGCCCTGGAATCGGCGATCGGTGTCACGATTGACGAAGGCGAATTTCAGCGCGCGCAGCACGCCGATCGGATCGACACCGATATGGCTGCGGAAGCGCCGATCCTCCACCGAAACCGTGGCGTCGCGCATGACCTTCGGGATCTGGTCGTAACTCAGCCATTCGCCGTAGCTCGGCCCGAGCGAAGCGATCACCGTGCCATCCGCCGCGTGGACGCGGATCATCTGCCCGTTGGGCGAGGATTTCAGTTCGTCGAAACTCGGGATCTGCTGGCGGGTCGCATAGACCGCGACGACCAGCGCGATCAGGCCCAGCAGCGCAAGGCCGCCGCACGCCCACAGGATGCGCACGAGCCAGCGCCGCCATCCCGGCGTCGGCTTTGATCTTTTTCGGGGGGAGGACGCACGGGCCATGAAACGCTGGCGGGATAGCCGTTAACTCAGGCGCTCACAAGCGCCCAGGAGTCAGGCGTGGTTTCCGTTCATCTGGCCGCGCGGACGGAAATCGAGCGACAGCGAGTTCATGCAATAGCGCAGGCCTGTTGGCGGCGGCCCGTCCGGAAAGACATGGCCGAGATGTCCGTCACACCGGGCGCAGCGCGCCTCGGTGCGGACCATGCCGTGACTGGTGTCGCTGTGCTCGACGACGCGGTCCGCGGCGATCGGCTGGGTGAAGCTGGGCCAGCCCGATCCCGAATCATATTTGTCGGCGCTGTCGAACAGCTCGTTGCCGCACGCGGCGCAACGATAGACGCCGTCCGCCTTGTTGTCGTTGTAGCGGCCGGAAAAGGCCGGTTCGGTGCCCGCCTCGCGCAGCACATGATATTGCGCCGGGGATAGCCTCTTGCGCCATTCGGCCTCGGACAGGTTGACCGTATCCATCTACGCGCGATTCTCCTGTGCGATGTCGAAACCATCAATCGGTGAATGCCCGATTCGAGTCAAACGGGCGACGAGAGGGATCAGCGCCGGCGCGGCCGAACCGCCCCGAATCAGCCACGGGGCGACGCGCGGCGATTCAGCGGCGCGGCGGATGAGGGTGGCGATGCCGATCGGCCGGGCGAGATCGCGCGCCAGTTGCTCCTGAAAAGCGACCGACGCTGCCGGGCCACCGCGCAGATAGGCCTGGGCCGCGCGGACGGCGCTGGCGAGTGCAATGCCCATTCCCTCGCCGGCCAGCGACGGAATGACCCCGGCCTGATCGCCGAGGCGGAACAGCCCGCCCACGCCCCGCTTTGCGCGCCAGCCGTAGGGAACGTTGGCGACGGCATCGATTCCGCCGCCGCTGCTCCGCCAAGACAGCCGTTCGCCCAGCGCCGGCGATTCCCGGCCGATGGCGGCCAGCAACGCCTCCGGGCCGCCGGCCCCGGCGAGGCGGGAGCGATGCACCGCCATGCACAGATTGATCGCGCCGTCCTCCTGGCGGACCAGCCCGGCATAGCCGGCGTCGAACAGGTGGAGCTCGATCGCCGCGCCGACCAGACGATCGAGGCCGGGCGACGGGCTCAGGCGAACGCGTAGCCCCAGGCTGGGGTCGTTTCCGCGCGCCGAATCGGGGCGCGCCAGGCCACGCAACTCGTGCTTGCCGGTGGCGAGGAACAGGGCGGGCGTGCCAATCGCGCC